>CAYTXH010000005.1:41562-45854 GCA_964441115.1 uncultured Gammaproteobacteria bacterium
CTTGCGGATTTAACTAACGAAATAATTGAATTTATGCAAGGAATTCTTCAACTGGCGGGTATTTGGGATAAACAAAGTGAAGTATTTACACAGACTGACAAAACCACAAAGATATTAAGTGAAGCGTCGGAAGTATTGACTAAGGCATTAAATGATAAATGGAACCAGGGAAAGAACTTGAAATGGAAGCTTACCCATTCTGGTACCAATGGCGACCACATCTTAATTCAAATTTCAGACCCCTCTATAGAAAGTCGATTTACTCGACCATCATTAAGGTCTTCTGGTTTTCAAACCTTTTTCATTCTTTCAATGATAATCTCGGCCAGAACTAAACAAAACCAAGCCAATGCTTATATCTATCTATTTGATGAACCTGGAACCTATCTACATCCAGCCGCCCAACTTGATTTACAACGTAGCTTTGAAGCTATTGCTGACAACGCACAAATAGTTTACACAACTCATTCGCTTTTCCTTGTTAATAAAAACTACCCTGAGAGAAATCGTGTAATTAGCAAGCATAAAGAAGGAACTAAAATCGACCAGAAGCCGTTTCAAAAAAACTGGAAGGCAGTAAGAGACTCTTTGGGAATTCTGATGAGTAATAATTTTATGATTGCTGAAAAAACTCTACTGGTGGAAGGGCCTTCGGATATCATTTATTTATATAACATAATAAAACGCCTGAAACAGAAAGGCCTTGTAGATATTGACCTTAATGACTTAAGTATTGTAGACGCGGGCGATTCTCGGAACTATGCGGCAATGGCTAAGTTAATGCTTCTTGAAGGTCGCTCTGTAGTTGCGCTTTTAGATGGTAATGGTAGCGGTACAAAAATTGAAGAAGAGTTAAATAAAGTATGCGCCCCAGAGATAAAAGCAAAAACACTGCAAATACATAAATTGCCACAAAATAAATCAATTGAAGATATTTGTGTTGATTTACCTTCGTATCAAGAAGCAGTTAAGACTCTTTCCAACGAACTGGTAGATATAAAGGTAAGAAAATTTGTTGATAAGCTTGATTTAGACGCAAAAATAAAAGACATTAAATCCAGTGGAAAAACGCTCGGATTTACAACTGATGAAATAACCGCAACCTTTTTTGAACCCAAAGAGAAACTTTCTAAGCTATCGATTAGTCTTAGATACGAGGATTTAACTAAGGAAAAGGATATCAAATTACAATCTGGGGCAGATACTTTGATAAACAAGATTAAAGAATTACTTGACCTGCGGGGTGAAAAGTCGGCCGAAGAAGGTGTTTTTCAAGAAGTAGAAAACTAATTTAAATCTGAAAGCCCACAAGCAACACCCAGATAAACAGGTTTACGCCTCGAAAATCTATCCATAAAAAATTATTCCATTTGACTTAACTTACTTTCGATTAACTCCTGGGCTTTCTTAGCTTCGTCAACCTTGATAAATCCGCCTTCCAGCTTTTGATTACCTGTACTGTGGACGATAAGTTTAGCCGCACCACCTGATATGAATGGTATTTTTACCGCCTGGATTTTAACCTCTACCCCAGAGATATTTTTGTAAAACAGGGTTTTAGAGTTATCTACACCCAGCGTTTTAAGCTCAATGGCTACTCTGTCGTCATAAATGACAAACTGGCCGCCCGTACAGCGTGTCTTAAATAATTGTTGCATTAAGTTCACCCCCTTTCATAAATGTTTAATAACCTAATAATTAGGTTTCATTCGAAACTGGGGTGCTTTACCACAAAAAGCTCCCCCCAGCGATGGCTTGCGCCACCTGCTACCCTTTCGGATAACAGCCTCGACAGCGCTCTAGGGAGAGCTTGTTGCTGTCGAGGTCTTTGTGCCATGCCCCTTGCGAGGTTTAGGCAACGATAATAATTTTAATCAGTCATTACTTATTGTTTTCGATAATTTTCTGTAAATCCTCCATTTTATATCTTCGATGTCTTTTGTTTCCGTATCCTATTCTAACAGCTTTCAGCTTACCTTCGTTATCCCAACGCCTTAAAGTTTCAGGATTTATCCCTAATATATCAGCGGCTTCTTTAATTCGTAATAGCTTGGTTTGGTTTGGCATAGCTTATACAAGATTATACAATCTTAGACTATAATAGGAAATAGAAAAAGTAAAATTTATGAGAAACAGAATTAAGTATTCCCAAAACTTCCTTAAAGATAATAACTTAGTAGAAAGTCTATTAAGCAGGTCTTCTATTGGTGAAAACGACGTAGTATTGGAGATTGGCGCAGGGCAAGGCATAATTACCCAGCAATTAGTAAAAAAAGCGAAAAAGGTTATTGCTTTCGAAATAGATAGTAACCTATCTCAAAAACTTAAAGGCAGATTCCCTAATAAAGATTCTGTAGAAGTTGTAAATCAAGATTTCCTTCAATACGAATTACCTAAATGTGAGTACAAGGTATTTTCGAATATCCCATTTAACCTAACGGCTAGTATTATTAAAAAACTTACCTTTTCAGGCAACCCGCCTACCGACAGCTATTTAATCGTTCAAAAAGAAGCCGCTCAAAAGTTTGTAGGGAAACCGATAGCGCCCACTAATAGCCTAGTTTCAATTTTAATTCAGAGCTGTTTCGAAATTTCTATTTTCCACGAATTTAGGAAGGATGACTTCTTTCCTCGACCAATGGTAGATACTGTGATGGTTAGACTTTTTAAGGCTGATACACCAAAAATATCAGCGGAAGAAACGAGCTTATTTTATGACTTTGTAACTTTTGCATTTAATCAGTTTGAACCAAATATCTTTAAGGGATTGTCGAAAGCCATGAACGCTAACGCCATAAATGAAGTTGCCAATAAAAATCACTTTTCCGTATCTGTTAAGCCAAGCCAGCTTAACGTAAACGACTGGATAGACTTGTTTGAAAAATTCAATTTAGTAGGTAACAAATCTAAGGTGCTAGGAAGCTACAAGCGATTATTGACGCAACAAAGTACGTTAGAAAAAATTAACAGAACTAGATTAGATAAGAACTGGAAGACTAAAAACACCTCTAACTAGAATACATCTATGTATGACGACGATAAACAAATCGACTTCAAGACCCTAAAGTACGTTCTATATGCGCGTAAATCTACCGACGACCCAAAACGACAGGTACGTTCAATCTCCGACCAAATAGACGAATGCAATCAGTTAGCAAAACGGCTCGGTTTAAATGTGGTAAATACCCTTCGTGAAGAAAAATCAGCCAAGCGGCCGAATATACGTCCTGTTTTCACCCAAATAGTAGAGGATATTAAAGTGGGTAAGTATGACGCGATATTAGCCTGGAATCCTGACCGTTTAGCACGAAACATGCTTGAAGCAGGACTGCTTATAGATTTAGCAGATAGTAAAATCATTAAAGATTTTAAGTTTGTTACCCACATTTACTCACCCGACGCCAACGGCAAAATGCTTTTAGGTATGGCATTTGTCCTATCAAAGCAATACAGCGATAAACTTTCGCAAGATGTAACCCGCGGGGTGCGTAGGAATTTTGAAGAAGGGAAAACGCCAACGTTTAAGCATGGGTATATTCGCGACGCACATGGTACTTACCAACCAGACGAAGAAAACGACAGATTCGCTCTAATACAAAGCGCTTGGTATATGCGCGCAGAAGGCAAATCGCTCGAAGAAATAAACAAATATCTTAATCAAAAAGGCTATTACCGCCTTACTGAATCTACGAAGCAAAAACAGTACATGACTTTTCAGAAGTTAAGTACAATCTTTAAGGATTCATTTTATTACGGCGCACTCGTCCAGGCAGGGCAAACGGTCTTTTTACCAGACGTCTATGACTTCGAACCAATGATTGACCGCGACATTTATGACAAGGTGCAAAGCCTTATTTTAGATAGATATGTGCCATACAAAAGTAAATTGGGGACGTTCTATCCCTTAAAACAAATGGTGAAGTGTGATTACTGTCAAAGCAATATGGTCGTAGCGCCTTCTAGCGGCAATACACAGCGTTATTTGTACTATCGGTGCGATAACGCCTTATGTGTTAGAAACTCTGCTGAAAATAGGGCAAAGGGCAAAAAAGACCCAACCTATATACCCGCTTCTGTTAGGTCGATAATTATATTTGATTTTATTTACGAGCTTCTAAAGGACGGCCTTAACTTAACGGAAAAGGAATACATTGAATATAAAGATAGCCTAAAAAAGTTGGGGGATAATGAGCGAGAAAAAATCCGTAGCGAAATCGAGCAATACGAAGCACAGCGACGTAATCATATTAAGGAAGTTAAACGATTAGGTTTGGCATTAGGCAAGCTCACAG
>CAYTXH010000006.1:0-32167 GCA_964441115.1 uncultured Gammaproteobacteria bacterium
CCTGAGCCATATATTACCGAGCAAGAGTTGATCAAGCAGCTCATTGGATATCTGCCAAAGATAAAACTCAACACCTCGTACCTGATGCAAGAGTTTGAAGTAGAAATGAAACGGTTACAACATTTCAAAGCAAATGTGATTAGCGACTATATTCCTCGAGTTGAAATTACTCCTCACAATACAGGTGACCAAAGTCCGAGAGAATATAGTGAAACTCACACTGAGATGCTCAAAGAATATTTACTCCACGTTTTACAATTCGGAACTCCAGAAGAACGATTGAAAATCCTCAAAGGGGTAAACTCGAAATTCAGTCTGAGAGACAGACAACTTAATCTCCAATAAATCCTAGGATGTGCACTTAAGAAGGTTCGTCACTTTTGTATTCTAAAATATCTCCGGGCTGACAATCTAAAACTTTGCATATTGCCTCTAAAGTAGATAAGCGAATAGCTTTCGCCTTACCATTTTTCAATATTGAAATATTAGCCATAGTTATTCCGACCTTCTCCGAAAGTTCAGTTACACTCATTTTTCGCTTTGCTAACATTACATCGATGTTTATTATTATTGCCATAGTTATGTCTCATACGGTTAAGTCATTTTCCGATTTTATATCAACAGCGTTTTGAAAAAGCTTTTGAAAGACACCTGTGGCTGTAGCGATTACACCTTCTGCAAATACCATAACAATACCAAGCATTGTCGGACCTGCTGGATCATCACCATGAGCAAAGAGACGGATATAAACTTCAGCTAATGCAATAAAACCAATAAGGCTGAGCGAAGCAAATTTCATATTCCTCAGTGTATTAACAGCACCTTGGGAAAAGGCTTTATTGCTATCTATGAGGTTTAATAATTTAAATGCCTGGTATAAGCCAACAAACAATGGAATTGAACCTATATAGATGTAGATAATGAACGGGTTGGTATAAATACTGATGAGATCTAAGTTAGCAGCTACTCCTTCAGTTGTAGGAAACCGAATCAGACCAGCAAGCACCACGATTGCGATTAATACAAGAACAACTTTCAAGAATAATGTTGAACTTCGTTTCATAAGTACTTTACTCATATATTGGTATATTACCATCTTATTTATCGTTTGTCAATATATTATTATCGTTATGCATGATTAGAATGAGGGCATTTCACCAAAATAGGGATAAACGTAGCTCTTTTCATCAAAAGCTTAGAACCGAGCGCAAATACCTTGAGGGTCATTTAGGCGATTTTGCACATTACAGGCTATGTTTGGGATACTTGCGATTCTTAGCTCTTTATTAGCAAGCCACATAGGGCTAATCGAGCATAGTAGGTGGGTCTTGGAGCAACCGAAGACCTTATGCGGAGAGAGGGGGATTCGAACCCCCGATACCTTACGATATACACGCTTTCCAAGCGTGCGCACTAGACCACTATGCGACCTCTCCGCGTCGGAATACGATTAAAGCTTACGCAATTTCTATAAATTGCTTCAGCCAATATCGATTCCTCCTTTCAATCACGCCGATGGCGGATTGGAAGGCTTATCAACAACTGTAAGTGTTACCCTTGTCTCATTTGCGCGAAGGCGCGAATAAGTTAGTTCAAGCACTACAGTCACGGTATTTTAACATTGCCATCTATTGATATAAATATCCGTTAATAATAGTGCCTGTTCGGCTAAGTTTGTTTTCGTATTTTATTAGGTGTAAAATACGCTCAGAATCCCACTATGTCTGAAATCGAGCTCATCAAAGAAAAGATCAATGTTGTTGATCTAATAAACGAATATCTTCCGATCAAAAAATCTGGAATTAACTACAAGGGCTTGTGTCCTTTTCATCAAGAAAAATCACCATCTTTTATGGTCTCTCCGGAGCGGGGTACTTGGCATTGTTTTGGTTGTGATAAGGGCGGGGATATTTTTAAATTCTTAATGGAGAAAGAGGGGATAGCTTTTCCCGAAGCTTTGGAGATTTTAGCGCAAAAAGCTGGGGTTCCTTTACAGACTAAACGCCAAGAAAAACAAAGTACCGATGTCTATTACGAAATTCATCAAAAGGCGGCTCAGTTTTTTCATTATTTTCTAAAAGAACATCCAACCGGACAGAAAGCGTTAGAGTATTTAAAGAGCAGAGGACTAACTGATGAAACAATCGAGGAATTTCAGATAGGATATGCCCCAAACTCTTGGGAAAATCTAACTAAATTTCTTAAGAAAAAAGGTTATCAAATCAAAGATATTATCGATTCTGGACTAGCCGTTCCTTCCAATAAGGGTGGCTACGATCGTTTTCGAGGGCGAGTTATGTTTCCGCTTTATGATGTCCGAGATCGTGTAATTGGTTTCTCTGGTCGAGTCCTTCTTGGTGGAGAACCGAAATATATTAACAGCCCTCAAACTCCAATTTTTGATAAATCAAAATTTTTATTTGGAATTCATTTATCAAAGCAACACATTCGTGAATCCAAAGAAGCGATTTTGGTAGAAGGGGAGATGGATATGATCTTGTCTTATCAATCCGGCGTCAAAAATATTGTTGCATCTAAAGGTACTGCTCTTACTGAAAATCAAATCGATCTACTCAAACGCTACACTGACACTTTATCAATGTGCTTTGATACCGATCTTGCTGGTGATGCTGCTTCACGCCGAGGGATTGAAATGGCTGATCGAGCTGGCTGCAATCTAAAAGTAATCCAAATCCCTAGTGGTAAAGATCCGGCGGAACTGTGCTTAAAAGATGTTTCAGCTTGGCAACAATCAGTCAAAGATGCAGTCCCAATTTATGATTACTATCTCCAATCTGCTTCTAAAAGATTTGATCCAAAAACTCCTTTCGGCAAGCGCGAGATTTTTCATGAACTAATTCCGGTGTGGCAAAAGATCACAGATCCTATTACCCAAGATCATTACATTCAAAAATTGTCAGCACTTTTACAAACGACTGATGAATTGATTCGCCAAGAATTAGCCAAACCTCAAGTTCAACCAACAGTTAAAGAAATAGTTCAGCCAGAACCGATCAAAGATACACCAAAGAAAAAAACCGAGATTCCCAATCGGCAATATTTATTAGAAGAGTACTTATTAACCCTATTGCTACATTTACCAGTTAACTATACTTTTGTGCCCAATTTTCCCGAGACTTTATTAGTTAGAGAAGAGATCAAACAAATTTATGTCTTATTAGTTTTACACCTCGATAGCATCGCTTTTCGCTCAAAAGCTTTTAAAATTAATCAATTCACTAAAGATCTACCCCCTGAATTATTAGAGATCGTTGATAAGCTATATCTTCAAGAAGTCGATTCTAAATTAGAGAATGCTAAAAGTTGGCAAAAAGAAGTCGATACTGTCACTTTAGAGCTCAAAAAGATTTTAATTAAAACTTCTTTAGAGAAGCTTTCAGCTCAAATAAAGAGCGCTCAAAGTTTTGATGAAGCTGACAATCTAACAATTCTAAATAAACGTTTCCGAGATTTATCTATGAAACTCAGAAATCTATAAAATATCTAATTATGAAATCGGTTTCAGAGAATTACTATTTGACAAATGTCCTAGAGTAGAGTAAATTATCGATTATGCCCTTTCTTAGAAGGGACTCTTTTTCTGTAGAAAAAGCCTGAACGTATTTTTACGGTTCTTACAGTTAGACGACTGGAGTTCGGTTTACTCCGCCATTAGCATTTGCGAAGGCGAGCATTTCGCTTACTCCATCTTTTCTCTCTGTATTTACTAAAGATTTATTAGCTATGAAAAAAAAGCCTAAAATTGCTAATCTTGATACTAAAAAGCTGCTTAAGCTCGGAAAAGAGCGAGGCTTCGTCACCCAAGAAGAAATTCTCCAAGTCTTTCCTAAACCAGAAGAAACCATCGAAGAAGTTGATGATTTTTATCTAAAACTTATTGAAGGCGGTATCGATGTTTTCGAAACCACTTCAGAAGAAGTTTCTGATGCTCCTAAAACAGCAACCGATTTAGAAAGAGAGTTAGAAGTATTAGCTGCTTTAGATGAAGGTTCTGTTACTGATCCTGTTCGCCAATACCTCCGAGATATTGGTAAAGTCCCATTGTTAAATGCTGAACAAGAAATTGAACTCGCTAAAAGAAGTGAAAAAGGCGAGGAGCGAGCTAAACATCAATTAATCTCAGCCAACTTACGGTTGGTCGTTTCTATCGCTAAAAAATATGTTGGTCGCGGTATGAGCTTGCTAGATTTGATCGAAGAAGGAAATATCGGTTTAATGCGTGCAGTTGAAAAGTACGATTGGAAGCGAGGATTTAAATTCTCAACTTATGCTACATGGTGGATTCGTCAAGCTATCACTCGAGCTATTGCCGATCAGGCTCGAACTATTCGTATTCCAGTTCACATGGTTGAAACTATTAATCGCTTTAACCGAACTCAACGTCAGTTGATGCAAGAGCTCGGACGTGAACCTAGCCCAGAAGAAGTTGCTGAAGTTTTAGGTATTGAACCAGCTAAAGCTCGAGAAATCATCAAAGTTTCTCAAGAACCAACCTCATTAGCTACTCCAGTTGGAGATGAAGATGATTCACAATTAGGTGATTTTATCGAAGCTCCAGGTTTGAAACCTGATGAACAAGCTACTCGAGAATTATTAAAAGATCACTTAGATGAAGTTTTGGATACCTTATCTCCAAGAGAGAAGCGCGTCTTGCAACTCCGATTTGGATTAGAAGATGGGAAACAACGGACATTAGAAGAAGTTGGTCGAGAATTTGGTGTTACTCGAGAACGTATTCGACAAATCGAAGCTAAAGCTATCCGAAAACTAAAGCACCCAACCCGAGCTAAGCGCTTACGAGACTACTTAGAATAATCCTAATTAAATTATTGTCAAAATCCCCAATTGACAAGCAACCAATTTAACCTAAATAATAATACTAATGCCTCTGCCAACTCCTGCCCATCTGCCTAACTCTCAACGAGGTATTGCTCAGTTTCCAATTATCATTGCAGTTATTGCCGTTGTTGTTGTTATCGCCAGTGGTTATTTCTTCATTAATAAAAATAAAACTAATCCCGTTGCTGACACCGTTGCCAAAATTGCTGGGTTAAATCCTAACTGTGAATACAACGATCCTGATTTATGTAAATTCGTAAATAACTGGAAAACAATTTCGACTTATTCAGTCAAATCAACTATGACTGGTCCAGATTCTGCCAAAACAGAAAGTACTTTTGAAATCGCAGGCGAGGATCGTGTTCATATTGCTGTCTCTGAAGGTGGCAAAGAAACCTGGCAGGTAATTACTATTGGTGATACTACCTATACCAAAGATTTTTCAGACAACAAATGGTGGAAAAAAGTGCAAGAGAAAGAAAAAGAAAGTCTAGCAAAACAGTTTGAATTTAAATTTGAAGATGAGCATGATGCCAGCACTCCTGCTGAGCATTCTCACACTACCTATAAATCAGTTGGCAAAGAAGCCTGTGGCAAGATGCAGTGTTTCAAATACCAAGTAATCGAGCCAGATTTTGCTGATATTACTGAATATATCTGGTTTGACGATAAAGATTATTTACTACGCCGACAAATGACAGAAGACAAAGCAAACAATTCCACTAGTGACACATCATTTACTTATGATAAAGTGAATATAGATGTTCCATCTCCGGTCAAAGATGCTAAGCCGGATCAAGTAATAATCCCTGGTGGCGGTACCATGGATCTTAATACTCAAGAGATGAAGCAAATGCAAGTCGAGATGGAAAAAATGATGCAAAATGCAGGAGAAAACAATGAGTATTAAATCAAATTTAAATAATCAACAAGGAATAGCCGTAATCATTATTGCTTTGCTAGGTTTAATCATTCTTGGGGGAGTAGCAGGCGGCGGTTACTATTACATGACAGTTGCCAACAAACCAGCAGTTGTCAAACAAACTACTGAAACTCTAAATCCTGCAGTCAAAGATCTTAGTAGATCAATCATGAAACTTCATGACAATGTTGTGGATAGTCCAAGTGGCAATGATCCAGATTCTTATGAGAGATACGCTAAAGCCAGTGAAGATGCTACTGATCTAGCTAAAAAAGATCTTGAAGCTGTAAAAACTGCCACTGAAAAAATCAAAATCTCAGAAATGAATGATTACAAAAATGCTTTAACTAAGTATTCTGAAAAATCACAAGAGTTAGTATCAATCGGTGAAGAAAATACTCGAATTGCCAAATCTACAATTAGTATTAGTCGAGACTATCAAGCAATGACCAAAGATTTATCTGGTGTTAGTGGTTATATGTATTCCGACCCAGCTCGTTATGTTAAAGAAATCCGAAATGGTGTGGCCAAAGAACGTCAAATAATCAAAGATGCAGAAGCTATTGAAGTAACCGGTGCTTTCAAAGATTCCCACAAGTTAAATATTGAAGTATTTAAAATTGAAGCTGATTTCTTAGAAGCAATGGCCACTGCTGTCGAAAACCGAGATAATGCTGCACTTACTAGCTCTCAAAAAGAATATGCTAGCAAAACTCAAGACTTAGCAGAGGATTACAATCGAACTAAAGATACTGTCGACAAATTATTAGATGATTTAAAGTCTGATTTAGAAGATCTAAAAGATACTGTTGATGAAGAATACGATCAACTAAAGTCTCAATACAAAATTTAATTTATTCTTTTTATTCTTTCCAGCCAATCTCTTTTGCTGTTAACTGATTTATTGTTAGTTGATTATCTGCAAACTCACCTCGTTTAAATTTATCGTTCTCTAATTCAATATATCCGCACATAATATCTGAGGTAGATTGCGGGACCTCTGGTTTTAGATCTAGATCACCCCGACCTTTAACACTGCAGATTCTTTTAACTGATAAACTCTCCTCGTATTTATCGGTAGCGCCATATAAATGAAGTAATTCATGGGTAATAATCGAGACTAATTTAGCACTAAAATCTGGTTCTAAGCTGTAAGCATTTACAAAAGCTCGTTTGATTTCTGGCTGAGCGTAAGAGCGAAATGTTTTATGATCATAAAATCGATCTGAGTTAGTAGGCGAGTTTAAATAAGGATCAAAATATACATATAAAACCCGCGCATTTTCATCAATCTTGATGTTATGCTCAGTGATTAATTTCTCAAATTGATCTTGAAGCTTTAGTGTCCCAAAGTCATCTTTCTCCCAAAGATTCGCCATATCACCAACTTTAGTTAGAGCCTCGACAGGATAAATACCATGAGTCTCTACACCTATTTTGAGATCTTTAATTCCATATCGCTTGGCTTCTGATTCAATATAAGTTTTTATGTACTTAAAACTGGTCATTTTAGTACAGGTAATACAGTTTGAGTAAACTCCAGTTTGGTTTGATTCTAGAACATTTAATAGACCAGAGACTGCACCTGCTGATAAAGTCTTTGGTCTCGTTAATATCAAGACCACATTCTGAGTACCTAAAGCTCGAATATCTGGGGTTGGCTCTGGAGTTGGATTATTACTAACCCGTTTAGATTGTTCATCTAAAAGTGCCTGATACTCATCTCTTTGTTTACTAATCGCCGAATCTCTGGAACTTGCTTTAGCTGAGATTTGTTGTTGATTATAATAATCGATTACTAAAGCGGGGATCATGGCAACTAGTAACACTGCAAAACCTAAACCGCAGGCAATCGCCAATTTTTGACGAAAAGTTTTTGAGTGAATTACTTTTGGTAATTGGTCATCAAGATTAGATAGAGGATTATCTGATTTTTCAGATGGCTGGCCAGCAACATCATTCATCATTTCAGTCTATCAAAACTAGTTAGTGAGAAAAAGAGATATCAACTAGGTATTGTCATCCTGAACTTGATTCAGGATCCATGTATATAGCGCTGTGCTAATTGTATATTTATCAGAATCTGGATTTATCTTAGATTTGATGCTAAAATTTCCAAAGTTCATATTCTGTTGTAATAAATAAGTTACAAAGAAGAAGAACGTACTTTTAAAACTAAATATAATCCTCGATAATTAAAGTGACTTAGGTCACTTTAATAGTTAAACAACTAAGGGATATGTGCCAACGGCACAAATTTGAAAATGTACTATTGTTTAACTACTACCTTAAGTAAGGTAAGGCTATCGAGATACTTTGACAACTAAATATAATCCTCGATAGCTCAATGGCAGAGCAATTCGCTGTGAACTTACGCAGCCTTTAGGGGAAACTCTAATTGCAAATCGGGTTAACTGTCGGGAAGCCTAACTTTGGTGTCATTCTCATGAAAATGGGAATCTATCAAATATGGTAATCCGCAGCCACTCCCATATTATATGGGAAGGTTCAGAGACTAATAATCCGACTCCTAAATC
The DNA here is from genome assembly GCA_964441115.1 of uncultured Gammaproteobacteria bacterium. GTDB lineage: Bacteria > Patescibacteriota > Microgenomatia > Daviesbacterales > UBA10151 > CAYTXH01. The sequence goes on from CAYTXH010000006.1 coordinate 8,320, forward strand.
AAAAGCAATTTTGATAAGGAGATGAGATAGTCCAAGCCTTTTGGAAACATTAGGGCACTTGTAACGAAAAGGTTCCTGGTTCGAATCCAGGTCGGGGAGCATTTCTATAGATTTATTCGGATTACAGGAAGATTGATTAATCTATTTTTTTGTGAAAAACCCTTTTACTTTAGAGGCTTGCCTTTTTAATAAAGCTGAAGTCTTTGCACTTTGGAAATTTCCTTTTAATTCAGCAACTAACTCCCGATGAGCTCTTGAGTCAGCATAGTCTGAAGGATTAATAGCATCCAACTGGCCTGTCATCAATGAAATGTCTTCTTGAGAAAGGTCAATTACTCTATGTGATTGGGGTTCGCCTTCTTCCTCTGGAGGAGCTAATTTGGCAATTAATTTACTAAAAGGTGAGTTTTTGAAATCGAGATTTTTCTGGTAGTTACCATCTATTTGAATTTCTTGCTGTTTGGCCATGTAAATATTAGATAGCCCTGTTTGGAAATAGTTAACTAAAGGAGTTCTTAGTTTTACAGGGAATACTTCTTCTTGAAATTTAACCTCTGGTAACTGACTCTTATCGATTTCTCCAAATTCCATATGTATAGGATAATTTTATTCAGATTGAAAGTAAAGCATATTAATTTTATTAAGTGCCAACTATGGTGTGTTTATATATGGTGTTTAATTGCATCCCAAGTCTGGAATTAAGATCTTTTTTGGTGAGTTTACCTCGAGCGTAGTTGTACGCAGCCGAGAGGAATCCAGGTCGGGGAGCAATCTAAATATTCCATCTTTCTCACAAATTTAATACATAAAAACTCCTTATCATGTGTTAAGATAATTAATATGAGTAAGTTAATTACATGTCTTTGGTTCGTCAACAATGACGGGGAAGAAGCCCTAAATTACTACATTGAGACGTTCAACGCCGCTCCAGGAGAACATTCAGCCAAACTAGGAGATATCACAAAAGCACCTAAGGCTTCTGAAGAAGTCTCCGGACGTCCTGAAGGGTCAGTTATGACTGCTGAAGCTGAAATTGATGGAATTAGCTTTATGGCTTTAAATGGTGGTCCTAATGTTCCATTCAATCTGAATGGCGGAACCTCTTATATTATTGAATGTGAAACTCAAGAAGAAATTGATTTCTTCTGGGAAAAACTCTCAGCAGTACCAGAAGCCGAACAATGTGGTTGGTGTACTGATAAATTTGGTGTTACTTGACAAGTTGTACCAAGAATATTAGATGAACTGATGCGAGATCCAGAAAAAGCTGAAGCAGTCACTGCAGTTTTTATGCCAATGAAGAAACTTGATCTTGAAGCCATCCGCAAAGCCGGCGAATAAGTCATAATTTATACACAATTCTAGAGTGAACTGATCTTTATTGTAGGACTGCCTCTTTAGTTAACGCCTCAAGTACTAGAGCCGGAACATACAAGAACTCATTTTCCTTATACCCATTTCGAATTAATGCATCTCGAACATTTTTGGACAACACCACTGGTAGATAACCATCAATTTTCCGAGACAATGTTTGTTGTTCCGTCTGGTCTTCAAAAAGGTCATAGCCAATTGTTAAAGTTCCTTTCTTCGTCACCGATGGTTTATATCCCGTTTGTTTCAATCGATCATAAAATCTGCTTTTGTATTCTTTGATACCTTCTCGTGTTGCTCGAAAAACAATCTTGCGACCATTCGCTATCTTCAAAATCTTTTTTATCACCACATCAGATGGATCTATAATGCTGACATTTTCATATTTACTCGCAACAGAGGAGAGCGAGATGACATCTTCACTTTTCTTAATCACAGTAGTTTGATCCTCAGATCGAACGTAGCTTTTGTGGAATCTGTCACCAATAATCAAAATCCGTTTCGATTTCCAATGGTTACTCTTTTCGATAGTTCGAATATTCTGACAGAGTAGATCCAATTTATGTGGTGAGACATCATAATCTTTATCTCCTGGCAAGAATATCTGATCATCTTTAACAGGAAAAAAGACATATTCTCCACAACTGTGTCCGCTAGACCTTTTAATCACAGTTTCTAAATCCTCATAAAATGTATTTACATCATAAAAATTCCAGACATCCGTGTAGTGAGGTCTCTGATTAGAAATGGTAATTGTCTCTGTTGTTCCACGATCAAGCGCAAACTGCGTCCCGATAAAGTCTCCTGCACCCACAAACAGCATAGAGTGGCCGGCAGGAAGTTTCAAATTCAATTCTCCAGACTTTTGATAATTCAGGAGCTTTTCTTGGGCTAGTAATACTTTATCCAACCAAGACTTATGCTCAACGATTTCTATCAGTTTTTTGATTCCAAATATTCCAAAGGAATATAAAACAACATTCGGTATGTGATAGAGGATATTAGCTTGCTCAACAGAGTCTCCGAGCAGATCCCAAAAGTAATTTACACCCGCCAATAATTGTGGAGACAAGTTAGTCCATTCCGGCATACTCGCTGTCATCCGTTCAAAATTATCCGGAAAAACTGTAAAAAAGAATCCAAGCATTAAAGAAAGAGGAACCGCTGTTACTTTCAATACCCGAGTCAGTGTTAAGGGGCGATCAACTTTTTCAAATGTCAGTAAATAGTCTATTTCAGATGGTGAAAGCGATGATTTTGTCTCAACCTTTTTGGCAATACTTATTAATTTTTTCTTTAGGTGAAGCATTGTAGTGCATTATAATTGCTCGCTTCTTCTCTGGGAAGAGCTATTGCGTTGAATAAGTTTTATTTATAAACTGTATTAATGGGTGCAGAATATGAACCAAGTCACGAATTTAACGGTGGTACATTACCTCTAATCAGTGAAGAAGTTAAAAATCGAATTTTTCAAGACTTAGGTTTAGATAATGATGGTCAAAGACCAGAATTTAGTGGTGCAAAACTTTATTCTGAATTAGAAAGCATGACCGAAACTGTATTTGCAGATTTAATGGATATTAATCCTGGTCTAGTAAAAGATCTAGAACAGAAACTCCGTCAATTTTACACTCAGTCGTCAAATGGAGTTTTATTACGTGGTTCAATGGATGCAGAGGTAGAAGGGATGGCATTGATCCTTAGAGCCTATGACTTACAGACAAATCACAATCTGTTTGAAAGATTAGGAAATATTAATGTAGCAGTGGCTGCAACTTTCATTGAACAGTTGTATTCTCAAAAAGATGAATCTCTTCTAAGTAGAATTGTTAACCAGCCAAGAATACCTGAACAAAACGTCAACTTAAACAAAATTGTAAAAGCTGTTGGAGCAAAAGATCCTTACCAAAAATATAGATCAAAAGGTGCAGCATCAATGTATAGCCTTCTTAGATCAAATTGGCATAACATTAATAAACCTTAATTTTATGGTGACATTAAATACATGGATTAACTTCAACGGTAATGCAGAAGAAGCATTCAACTTCTATAAATCTGTTTTTGGCGGCGAGTTTAAGAAGATCGTACGCTTCAAAGATATCGCAACTGAAGAATTTCCAATTTCAGAGAAAGAAGAAAATAAAATCATGTATATCGCTTTACCCATTGGTAATAACCAAATGTTGATAGCCAACGATGTCCCAGAAGTTTTAGGTCAAGTAAATGAACGAGAGAATCGAAGCAAAATTTTAATAACTACAGAAAGCAAAGAAGAAGCACAAAAATTATTTGATGGACTCTCCGCAGGAGGAGAAGTAGAAGGTCCAATGGGAGATAGCCCTTGGGATTCCTATGCAGGAATGTTCCGCGATCAATACGGCATTGAGTGGATCATCGAATTTCCATCTAACGATTGAAATATTATTTAAATATATAATTGTTAATAGTGTTACGCATATTTCAATTTCCTCATAATTTATTAATAAATTTTAGAAAACATATTTTGATTTACATATCGTGCTGTAACAATTTGTTATAATTCAAGCATGAACACTCAAATTACAGAATTTGAAAAATGGTTAAAAGAAAAAGAAGGTCTCACCTTAGAATTTAAATCTGCTAGAGCCAGTTTCGGTAAAGATACAGACTTACCAGATTATTGTGCCGCAATAGCGAATGAAGGTGGTGGTAAATTAGTGTTAGGTGTAAATGACAATAAAGAAATAAGTGGTACAGATGCATTTAAAGGAACAGAAAATAAATTATCAAATGAAATTTATACTAAACTAAATATCCGTGTTGATGTAGAAGAATTCTTTTATAACAAAAATAGAATTTTAATTTTCCATATTCCTTCAAGATTTAGAGGCCAGCCAATTAGGTCAACAGGAAGATATCACTATCCAATGAGAGCAGGAGAGTCTCTAACAGAAATGGATTCGGGAACGCTAAAGAGAATCTTGAACGAAACAGAACCAGATTTCTCTAGTACTATCGTAGATGGACTTAGAATAGAAGATCTTGATTCTAATGCGATTAAAACTCTCAAAGAGTTATGGTCTAAAAAATCGATTAGGCCTGATTTCTTAGAAATATCAGATAAGCAATTATTAGAGGATCTTTCTTTATTAAATGAAGATGGTTTAAATTATGCTTGTTTAATTGCTTTAGGTAGTGCTGCTGCTTTAAGTAAATATTTACCAGATTCTGAAATCATTTTTGAATGGAGACAAGATGCAACTAAAATAAATCATGATTATAGAAAAAGTTGGCGTGAAGGGTTTTTCCTAATATTTAATGATATTTGGAATACTATAAATGCACGAAACATACGAATTGCTTTTCAAGATGGGTTTGTACAGAGAGAAGTTTTAGCTTTTGACGAGAAATCAATCCGCGAAGCATTTCTAAATGCAGTTACTCACCGTGACTACACAGTTAAAGGATCTTCTGTTTTTATTAAGGCTACACCTGATGAGTTCTATATTGAGAGCCCAGGGGGGTTTGTATTAGGAATTAATGTTCAGAATATACTTTCAAGAACTGGTTGGAGAAATAGAAGACTTGCTGAGACTTTTGAAAAAGCTGGATTAGTAGAAAGATCTGGCCAAGGGGTTAACGATATTTTTGAAAAAACGATTAGAGATGGAAAAGGATTGCCAGATTTTTCTAAAACAGATGATTATTTTGTGAAACTAAAGATTCCAGCAAAGATTAAGGATAAAAACTTCTTAATTTTTCTTGAAAAAATATCAACAGAGAAGCATATAAGTTTTAGCTTTGATGAAATATTTGAATTAGAAAAGATAAGAGAGAATCAAAAGTTGGAAGATGTGCAGTATAGAGATAAATTTTTAAATACTGGAATTATAGAAAAAGTAGGGTCTGGAAGACGACCATACTATATGCTTTCTCATAGATATTATGACCATGAAGGAAAGCTAGGAGAATATACAAGAATTAGGGGTATTTCTAGAGAACAGAAAAAAGAACTTATAGTTACACACTTAAAGAAGAATACAAAAGGTTATATGAAAGACTTTAAAGATGCTTTTCCAGAGTTAAAACGTAAAGACATCACTAATCTACTTCAAGAGCTAAGAATGGATGACAAAGTCTCCTTTATAGGCAAAAATAATACCGGTTATTGGATTCTTAATTCTTAATTCTAGACCATTTTAGACGATTTCTAGACCATTTCTAGACAACTTAAAGTTAAATTAAATATATATTAATTGACTTCTAGACCATTTTAGACGATTTCTAGACCATCTATTATTTACACGGTATAAATTCATATAATTTTTTCTAGAATAGATTTCGTATAATATCTTCATGTCAGAACGAATCGATAAACTATTCACCGAAGGATTAATGGCGGGTTATGCCGGAAATAAGAATCCAGACACAATTCAACGAGCTGTTTTCGTTGGTAAATCTAATGATCACACTACCGAAAATGGAGAACATTATCATGATCAATGGTTTGCCGATGATAACGGCGGAGGACAGGAATTAGTAGAAACAGCTGAAGAGAAGGCTACCCGACTTTATGCAGGTGGTGTAATTCCGGTAGAGGAACTTCAGAAACTTGGTCTGACAACAAAAGATGTTATTGGTCGATTGATAACTAGTGTCAGAGAATTAAAAGGCAAAACAAGATTACATGAACCAGCTTCGCTACAGCTTACAGATGGTTGGAATTACAAATATGAAATTCTTAAGAAAAGCCATGAAGTTTCATTAACAATTGGTTATGAATCAATATCGTTTAATCACAGAGAAGTCTTTGCACACGGTCATATGATTTCTCCAATCAAGTAATTTTGGTTATTAATCAACATGACTATCTAATTTAGTATAATAAGTATATGAAATGTCCAAAATGTAAAGGCGAAATGGAACTAGGAATGATCTCAGATAGCTATGGGGATGTTGGTAATTTTCACCAACAAGGTAAATGGTCTAAAAAAGTTAAATTTGTACTAAATTTATTTCAAGCTGGTTTAGTGGAGGAGAAAAGGATTAAGTCTTATCGCTGCAAATCTTGTGGCTACTTAGAAAATTACGCTGAATAATAGACGCTGAACTAGTTGTATAATACCTTCATGAATCTTTCCTTTATTAAATCTACTGAATCTGATTGGCAAACTGTTCAAGCGATACTCCAAGAAGCGGTAGATACTACCAATGGTTTATATATTGCTCATACTAGTCAGGAAGAGATTGTTAAATTGATTAACACCTGTGAACTTTATCTGATTAAAGAGTCAGATCAACCAGTTGGAGTTATTGCTTACAGCATGGAAAATAAAGAAGTCGCCTATGTTGAGGAAGTTGTCATTAAACCTCAGTACAAAGGAAAAGGTTATGGAAATCAATCAATGCAGTGGTTAATGGATCATCTCAAAGATGTTAAGAAAATCACTTTAGTTACTCATCCGCACAATACCGTCGCTATTCGACTATATTTAAAAAATGGTTTTAGAATTGAAAAATGGAACGATAATTACTTCGGAGATGGAGAGCCTAGAATTACATTAAATAAAGAAGTTAAATAGACCCTAAAACACAGAATCGTCGTATTTGTTAAAATATACTCATGACTAAAATAGATATTTCCGGTGGAGTAGTTCATGAACTTCCAAATGATTTAAAAGAAGCTTTGTTGGCCGATTCTGAAGCACTCCAATTGTGGGAGAAAATAACCCCACTTGCGCGCAACGAATGGATCTGTTGGACTACATCTGTAAAAAAAGAGGAGACCAGAAAAGAACACGTTGAGCGAGTTTGTCCTGAGTTAAAAGACGGGATGAAACGGCCATGTTGTTGGATTGGGTGTATTCACCGAACTGATAAAAAAATTAGTCCTTCAGTCCAGTATGTTCTAAATAAAAGATAAAAAAAATTAAATCCTATGGATAATAATGATCAGACAGATAATACCAACTACCCACTTCCAGAGGATTGGAGAGGTGAGATGATAACTCGAATTAGAAAACTTATAAAAGAAGCTGATCCTCAAATAACTGAAGATATAAAATGGAGAACAGCGACTAATCCTGATGGAAATTTAGTTTGGTATCGTAACGGAATGATCACTACAGGGGAGATCTATAAAAAACATTTACGGCTAGGATTTACTAAAGGAAAAATCTTAAAGGAAAATGATCCCAAAGGTCTTATAAATAGTTATCGAGCAATTCTCCTCAAAGAAGAAGATGTGTTAGATGACACCGCATTTATAAATATTATCCGCGACGCCGTCGAACTTAATTTAAACAAATAGTATGAATACCTATCTTATCTTACTGCGTGGGATCAATGTCGGGGGTAAGAATAAGATCTTCATGACGGAGTTAAAGAAGTGTTTAGAAGAAATGGGGTTTGAAAATGTCACCTCATATATTAATAGCGGTAACGTTTTTGTTGACTCCAAACTAACGGCTAAAAATGTTACAGCCAAAATTGAAGAAATACTTCCTGGCAAATTTAAACTAGATAGTGAAATCATAAAAATTCTAGCTATTTCTAAAGAACAATTAGAAACTGTTGTTAAAAATGCTCCTCAAGATTTTGGTTCTGAACCACAGAAATATTATTCAGATGTCATCTTCTTATTGGATAAAACTGTCGAAGAGTTAATGGATCAGACAGAGATTAATCCGGAAGTCGATACGGCTTGGCCAGGCAAAGAAGTTGTTTATTACCAACGACTTGGTGCAAAAAGAACCAAGAGTCGTCTGGGTAAAGTAATCAGTAAACCCATTTATAAATCACTCACCATCAGGAGTTGGAACACTGTTACAAAATTACTTAATATTCTTGATGCCCGCTCCAATGATTGAGAGAGTCGACCTGGTTGATGCTAACGGCACAATTAAACAAAGACAAGTTCCCCGTACAGAAATCGAAACATCTTTTTCATCCCTTTACGATTTTATTAAAGTCGTGACTATGAGAATCCATATTCAAATTTGGGTAAGGATATCCTTAAGTTAAAAATTATTCTGATATAATATCTACATGGCAGAATTAAAAACCAAAGCAACTAGCCAAGATCCAAAAGAGTTTCTCAAAACAATCGAACCAGAACAAAAACAACAAGATGGTTTAGCCTTATTAGAAATATTCGGCAGAGTCACTGGGGAAAAAGCTGTGATGTGGGGAACCAGTATCATTGGCTTTGGAAAATATCACTACAAATCAGAGAGAAGCACACAAGAAGGGGACTGGCCATTAGTTGGATTTTCTCCACGCAAACAAAACTTAACTTTATACATTATGCATGGGAACACCGATAATCATGAGTTGCTAGCAAAACTAGGAAAACATAAAGCTAGCGTTGGCTGTATTTATATCAATAAGTTATCTGATGCTAATCCAGAAGCTTTAGAAGAGTTAATTATGAATTGTTATCAGTTTATGAAAAAATCCTATCCAGGTAGCTAACGCAGCTGCACAATCTATAGCCCTTGACTATCACCTAACGTCATAGTTCATAATCCAATTATGACTTATACAGTTAATCAATTAGCTAAAATAGCGGGTGTTAGTATTCGAACTCTTCATTATTATGATGAAATCGGGTTGTTGGAACCGTCGTATGTTCATGAAAACGGCTATCGATATTATCAAGAAAAAGAGTTGGTTAAACTCCAACAGATCCTTTTCTTTCGAGAGTTAGAATTTTCTTTAGATAAGATTAAGCAAATTATTAAGACACCAAATTTCGATTCGATATCAGCTTTTGAAGATCAAAAAAATTTACTAAAACTTAAAAAAGATAAGATCGATCGGCTAATTAAAACAATTGAGCAATCTATAAATTCAATGAAAGGAGGTGACACTATGAGTAACAATGACAAATTCTCCGCATTTAACGATCCTAATTATCAAAAGCATAAACAGGAAGTTGAAGAGCGTTGGGGAAATACTGATGCTTATAAACAATCGATGGAACGAGTTGGACGAATGTCAAAAGAAGATCTCGCTAAAGTTAAAGCTGAAGGTGAAGAGATCGCCCAATCAACAGCAAATTTGATGAATAAAGGCTTGAGCTTTGATAGCTCTGAAGTCCAGCAACAAGTTGACCGATTTTACCAGCATTTACATAACTTCTATGATCCCAGTTATGAGATGTTTAAAGGTCTTGGTCAGATGTATGTAGATGATCCGCGCTTTACGGAAGTTTATGAAAACAGAGCTGAAGGTTTTGCCCAGTTTATGTGTAATGCCATGGGTTATTATGCTGAGCAGCATTTAAAAAATAATCGGTGAACTTTGATACAATCATCACATGAATCAACAAGTTCCCAGAGTTGGAATCGGTATTTTCGTTTTCAAAGAAGGTAAGTTCATCATGGGTTGTAGAAAAGGTGCGCATGGCGAAGGTACATGGTCCGTCCCGGGCGGACATTTAGAATTCGGAGAGACAATCATTGAAGGTGCTAAAAGAGAGGTTGAAGAGGAGAGTGGACTAAAAATCACTAACGTTAAAATTGCTGGAATCACCAATGATATTTTTGAATCAGAGGGTAAACACTACGTTACCGTTTGGGTAACCAGTGATTGGAAGGGTGGTAACGCTCAAATTACTGAGCCGGATAAATTTCTCGATCTGCAGTGGCGCGATTTTGAAACTCTACCAAAGAATCTCTTTTTGCCATGGAAACAATTAATGAAGTCGGACTTTTTTGAAAGCATCAAAAGTATCAGTCAGTATTCTTCTGTTTAGTTTTGGTACAATCTACAAATGTCACTTAGAGTCTGCGACAATGGTCACCAATTTGAGAAAACCAGTGATTGTCCGATCTGTCCTTTTTGTTCGGGTAAACAGATGCAACAAAAGTTTGGTCAAGAATTTCCGATGATTGGTGCGCCAGCTTTCCGAGCCATCGACAACATTGGTATCAAACATTTATCTGATCTAACAAAACACACTGAATCCGAGCTTTTAGCACTACATGGTTTTGGTCCCAGAGCTTTAAAGTTATTAAAAGAAGCATTGTCACAAAAAGGTCTATCTTTTGCTAAAAATTAACCGTCTGTCAGGTTGACCAAGCAATCAACTTTTAGTATAAACAAGCATAATGGAAATTCATAAGGAAGTTATTAGTCCAGTTTTAGATCGAGTTAATTCTGAAACCGGCCATGATGCTGCTAGAAAGTTCCTCTATTTAATGGGCAGCACTCCAGCAACTCGTGCCATACTTAATCAAATTGGTTCTCGTCCTGAGCAATATTCTAGTCGTTTGTCTACCGATTTAGCTGGTCGTATTTGGGACAATCCTGTCTTGGTTGGGGCAGGTTGGGATAAAACTGGTTCATCAATCAGAGGTCTTTATGAATTAGGTTTTGCAGGTATTGAAGTCGGCAGTGTTTTAAAAAGAAGACAAAAAGGTAATACTAGTGTAGAAATCGATCCATATTTCTGGCGGAGACTAGATCCCCACAATATTTATGGTCGTCAATTTATTATTGCTCCCGGAGTGGGTATCAATCGGTTGGGATTTAATAGCCCTGGTATGGCCCGAGTAGCCAGAAATATTAACAGAGTTGATCCTCAAGGAATTGTCCCAATTGGTATTTCGATTGGTAAAAATAAGACAGTCCCAAATCATAAAGCTCCTCAAGTTCATGCTGATGTTGCCAAGTTTATGTACGATTTAGGTAGCTATTTTGCATTTAATCCCGCATCACCAAATACTCCGAATCTCAGAGAGCTTTTGAAAAAAATACTTTTGAGAGATAATGTTCAAGCAATTAACGGAGCTATGGAAGAAAAAGGTGGTCGCAAGCCATTATTTGTTAAAGTTCATGTAGATATGACTCGCGAAGAATTAGATGAGGTTATTGAAGTCGCTTTAGATGAAAAAGCCACCGGTATTATTACCAGTAATACTACAACCAATGCTGAACGCAAAGCTAAATATGGTCCTCGTTGGGCTAATCAAGAAGGTGGATTTAGTGGTGATGATCCTGAATATCGCCAAGAATCGACTGAACAAATTGCCTATATATATAATCAAGTAGGTTCGCAACTTCAAATCATCGGTGTCGGGGGAGTCAAAGATGGTCCAACAGCACTAGAGAAAATCAAAGCTGGAGCAACTGCCGTTCAAGTAGTGACTGCCTTAAGAGGAGAAGGTTTATCAGTCGCTGCAAATATTAATCGCCAATTAATAGAGTTAATGGACCAAGAAGGTGTTTACCATATCTCTGAACTTATTGGTGTTGATGCTCATCTATATCGTTAGTACTATCTATATAGTTTATAATTAAGATTATGTTTACTACGATCGATCAGTACATTGCTCAATTCCCTGAAGAAATTCAATCAGTTCTCCAATCAGTTAGAAAAACTATTAAAGACGTCGTCCCAGAAGCAACTGAAGCTATTAGTTATCAAATGCCGACATTCAAACTTGATGGTAAAAATCTGGTTCACTTTGCTGCTTGGAAAAGTCATTTAGGTTTTTATCCGACACCATCAGGAATTTCAGCTTTTTCAAAGCAGTTATCGCAATACGAAAATGCGAAAGGTTCAGTTCAATTCAGTTTTGAAAAAGGTGTGCCTTTAGATTTAATCAAACAAATTGTTGAGTATCGAGTTAATGAAGTTAAAACCAGCAAATCTTAAAAGAGGACTATTCGACCCATTCATCTGGAGTAACAGACATTTCCATGATTATAAAGTGAGATCCTGCTGGATCAGCAATAACAGCAATTTTACCGACACTAATATCTTTAGTCGACATAGCAACAGTTCCACCTAACTCTTTGACTTTCGCTAGTGATTCCTCGATATTTGCCACAGTATAGTAGACCATCCAGCATGGAGGAATACCCATCATCTCTGAGGTGATTTCCATTACTCCACCATTAATACGGCCATTATTTTTAATTGTGATGTAGTTACCCATTTCTGGACTAACCTCGAAAGACCACCCAAATAATTGAGAATAAAACGCTTTAGCAGCTTCAACATCATTGGTATACAATTCGTTCCAGCACATTGCTCCAACTTTATTTACTACTTGTGCTCCAATATGTTTTTTTGGCTCCCAGATCAATAAACTAGCACCTGTTGGATCTACCACCTCTGCCATTCGACCGGCATCTAACACATCCATTGGTTCCATTCTGATTGTCCCACCAAGTTCTTTCGCTTTAGCTGCGGTTTCATCGACACTACTGACAGTAACGTAATTGGCCCAGAAAGAAGGCATATTAACTTCAAAAGTTGGACTACCTCCAGCCACAGACTTTCCATCTAAATAAAACATTGTATAGTCTGGTCGGCCTTCTCCAGTTGGCATATCCTCACTCGTCCAACCAAATAACTCGGATAAAAAATGTTTAGTCTGAGTAATATCCTTTGAATAAACGTCACTCCAAGAAAAAGTTCCAGCCGGATATTTAGTAACAAAATATGACATCAATTGATTTTAACTGTCAAAAAAAATATTTGCAAACTGCCAAATTGATTATTGATTGCTTGAGAAGTATACTGACCGCGTGTCAGAGCGTCGCTTAAATCGCAGACAAGTCGCTGCCGGTATTTTAATTGCCGGAGCTGGTGCTTTGGCTAGTTCTGAAAAAGATCAGTACACGGGTAAAGCTGCAGATCTACTACGACATACCATTGGCGATGAAGCCACTGTTTGGTTGGAACAACATTATTTCTCCACTAAAGATCGACTAGATCAACTTAGATATAATTTATTTGGGCAACAGACAACACCCTTCGCTCAAACTCCAGAAATTAAACCAATTCCAAATACTCCAGTAATTCCTACACCAATAACCCAGCCAGTTGATATTGTTACAGAAGAACAAGTTCCCGTTGTTATCCCACCAATTATCACTAAGCCCGATCCAATGATTCTTCCGGTAGTTAAACAAATCCAAAGTCGACCTAATCCAGGTGAAGGAGTTTGGGTCGCAGATGGTTTGCCATCTACTTCAGTTGAAGATGTTTTAATGGCAAAAACATTTATTCGCCCAGATACTGCACGACCTTATTCCACAGTTGGCGGATTATTAATTGATCACAGACGAGTTCGACTTGAATTAATAGGCGGAACTAGTGAACCGGGTGGAGAATATGGTGTAAGAGGTAATGGTACACTCTCTGAATCCCTATACTCTAATCTATTAGTTGCTTTTAACGGTGGTTTCCAAGGTAAACACGGTAATTATGGAATGTATGCTGACAAGAAGATTTACCGCCCCTTAAGAAATGGTCTAGCTAGTGTAGCCATGACCTCCTCAGGTGAAGTCAAAATGGGTGAATGGGGAAAAAGTATTGATTGGGAAGATGACTTTGTGTCTGTTAGACAAAACGCGGTATTACTTGTTAATAATGCCGAGATGACTGCTGCAGCAATTAATCAAGGAACCAATAATAATACTTGGGGATATGTTAGCAATACTAATTTAGCCGAATTTATTACATGGAGATCTGCTCTCGGTTTAACTAAAAATGGCGATTTATTGGTAGCTGCTGGGAATAACTTAAGTGCCTATACTTTAGCACTTGCAATGTCTTCTTTGGGTGCAGAGAGAGCTATGCAATTAGATATTAATACACCTTATGTTTTGACATCTCTATTTTTCGAACAACCGGATAAGTCATTGGTGGCTCATAAATTTATGGAATCAATGTTAGATAGAAATGCTGCCAGATTTTTAGCCTCTGGTCAGGAAAGAGATTTCTTCGCTATCATCAGAGATGAATCCAAATTTAAATAAATCATTCATCTTATGTTAAAACGCCTTCTTAATTTAGATCTTCTTTTTTTATTAATCCTTATTAGCTTATGCTTTTTATTTTTCTTTAACGGACTAGGGGATTATTCAGTTAGAAAATGGGATGAAGCTCGCAATGGTATCAATGCATTAGAGATGATGCGAAGTGGCCAACTATTTGTGACCACATTTAACAATGCTCCAGATTTATGGAATACCAAACCACCATTTTTAATTTGGATAATTGCTGCTCTGTTTAAAGTCTTTGGTGTCAGTGAGTTGGCTCTAAGAATTCCTTCTGCCTTAGCTGCCACCCTAACAGTTGGTGCCATGTATTTATTTGCTGCCAGAATACTGCAGTCAAAATTAATCGGCTTTTTATCTGGATTAATTATTCTTTCAGCCTTCGGTTTCTCAGATATTCATATTGGTAGGAGCGGTGATTATGATGCCTTACTAACTTTCTTAACATTCGTCGGTAGCTGTTTTTATTTCAATTATCTTCAGAAATATCAACAAAAGTTTTTATCACTAAGTATTTTATTTTTTGTTTTAGCTGTTTTAACTAAGAGCATTGCCGGGATTTTTATAGTCCCAGCAATTATTATCTTTAGTCTAATTTTTGGTGATCGTTCTAAAACCATTCTTAGTCTCTCTTTTTGGAAAATTCATTTAATTGGTTTTGGAGTAGTAATTTCTTATTATCTGGGACGTGAATTAATTAGTCCTGGTTATTTAATTGCCGTATGGAATAACGAAATATTTGGGCGATCATTGCAAAGTAATGAAGCTGGACGTCGATCCGAGTTTTTATATTATTGGCAATGGTTAGTTAACTTCCGTTTCCAGTATTGGACTTATTTAGTTCCAGCTACATTCCTAACAGTATTTATTACTAAGTCTTCAGTTATAAAAAAATGGGTTATTTATTCTTTCGGAATAGTTGTTAGTTACTACATAATAATTTCGGTTTCTCAAACAAAATATCTTTGGTACGATGCACAGCTTTATCCGTTTGCTAGCTTATTAATCGCAGCTTTATTAATTACTGCTATGAGAAGAATCCCATATGCTCTTTGGCTAATTCCAATACTAGTTCTCACTTTTTATCTACAAAGATTTATACGAACTAATTTAGCTTATGTTGCCCGGCCTGATTTAGAAAAGACCGATGCCTGTTATAAATACGGTTATTGGTTTAGAGATAATAAAAATCCTCAATCAGGATATGTTGCAACACACCATCAACCAGAATATTGCATGCCATTTTACTTTTATATGACACAATACCAAATCCCAGTCAAACCGGTAGATGGATTAATTGTTAATGATCGGGTTCTGAGCTGTGACACTCTGATTATTGATCAGATAAATAATCGCTTTAATACAAATCAGTTACAAAAAGACGACCAAGGATGCACAGTCCTTGACCTATTATCTATTAAATAATTATTAGGTAATTTCACCCGAAACTGTTAAAATCAGGCATATGGGAAATATTATCAAAATTATTAAATTATCTAAACCTCAACATCGCTGGATTTTAATCGCTATGGTCTTGATCTTGATCCAAGCTTTGTTACAACAGGCAACTCCAATTACTTTAAAATATGTTGTCGATGAATTATCACTTCAGATAAATGATGGAACAGGGGATTATCAACGAGTCATTATTCTTTTTGGTTTTATCTTGGGAATTAATTTATTCGGTGTAGTGATTAGTAGTTTGAGTCAAAGACTTGGTGATCATATTGGTTCTCGTTTAGGTCGGTACTTAACCGAGGTTTACTATCGCAAGATCTTTACCTTACCTCAGATTTATTTTGATTCTGAAGTTTCTGGAAAAATCGTTAATCAGTTAAATCGAGGAATTCTTTCCATCCGTAATTTTATTGGTTCATCAATTAATTTTATTGGGCCAGCATTTCTCCAAGCAATTTTTGGTATCGCTGTGCTTAGTTATTTTAATTTAACGGTCGGCTTATTAGCTCTAGCTGTTTTTCCAGTTTATATTGCTATTTCAAGCTACTCAACTCGTCGTTGGGGTAAATATCAGGCAGAAAAAAATGTCTATGAAGATTCGACTCGGGGTCGAATCCAAGAAGTTATTAGCAATATTCGCTTAGTCAAAACTTATAATACTCAGCGTCCAGAATGGGATTATGTTTCCGGTCAGTATCAGCAAATTAATAAAATCTATGACCGCCAATCAACCGAATATCATGCATTGAATTTTATCCGTCAGTTTGGATTAGAGATCGCAATTATCTCAATTCTATTCTTAATCTTTACTAGTACGTTCCAAGGAATCTTAACTTTGGGAGAAATGATCTTAATTATCCAAGTTCTTAATCAATTGCGTTGGCCATTGTTTGGTATGAGTTATATTTTAGAACAAATTCAACAAGCGGAAGCAGACTCAAAAGCATTCTTCGAAGTTCTTGATCTAAAATCTATTGAAAAATATCATACCCAACCAGTTACTAATTTAATCAAACACCCAAACATTGAATTTAAAAATGTCAGTTTTAGTTACGAAAAGGATAAAGAAGTTTTAACTAATTTAAACTTCAAACTAGACAAAGCAGAGGCAATAGCTTTGGTTGGTCATTCCGGTGCTGGTAAATCAACTCTGATCAATTTAATTCTCAAACTCTATGATGCCAGCAAAGGTACTATTTCTGTGGGTGGTAAAAAATATTCTCAAGTTGATCATTCTTGGGTTAGAGCGCATATGGCACTAGTCTTCCAAGAAAATGAACTATTCTCATCAACTGTTCGAGATAATGTTGCCTATGGAATGCCAGAAGCCACTGATGATCAAGTTATTGAAGCATTAAAACAGGCTAATGCCTATGAATTTGTTTCCAAATTTGATGATGGGATTTTAGCTAATATTGGCGAGAGGGGAGTGAAATTATCAGGTGGTCAAAAGCAAAGAATTCAAATCGCTCGAGCCATTTTGCATGATAAACCAATTTTAATTTTAGATGAGGCAACAAGTAGTTTAGATTCTAAATCTGAGAAGTTAGTCCAAGACGCGTTAGAGAAATTATTCAAAAATCGTTTGGTTATTATCATTGCGCACCGTTTATCAACTATTCAGGATGTTGATCGAATTATTGTTTTAGATAAAGGTACGATTGCCGATATTGGTACACCTAGAGAATTAGCTAATAAACCAGGTACTTATTCTGAATTACTTAGATACCAGATCGAAGGTAACAAAAAATTACTTAACGAGTACGATCTCTACTAATTCTCTGTGATATAATTTTTAAAAGGATTTCTACAATGCCTCGAAGTATATTTGTAAATTTGCCAGTTAAAGATCTCAATCGTTCAAAGCAGTTTTTTACTGATTTAGGATTTTCTTTTAAAGAACAGTTCACTGATGAAACAGCAGCTGCTTTAGTTATTAGCGATAATATTTATGCTATGTTACTCTCCGAAGAGAAATTTAAAACATTTACCAAAAAAGAGATTATTAATACAGCTAATTCAATTGAAGCTATTAATGCTTTATCTGCGGAAAGCCGAGAAGAGGTCGATACTTTTTTTGACAAAGCTATCAAAGCCGGAGGGAAAGAATCTCGTCCTGCTGAAGATCACGGATTTATGTACGGTAAAAGTTTTGAAGATTTAGATGGACATTGTTGGGAGATCTTCTGGATGGATCCAGACTACATTCAAGAATAATTATTTGCTATTTAACTCTTTCTCTAATTCCTCTAATAATGGTATTTGATCAGTTTTTGGATTTAAACAAATCTGTCTTAAATTATTTAGTTTTTGATCTTCAACTTCACTCAAACTAATTAAATCCTCAATCAAGTATCCAATACCACGAACATCGATTCTCTGTCGGCGATAATTATAATCGCTATTTTCAGCATAGAAAGTTGCTGCTCCAAAATCTCCTAAGATACTATTTCCTGCCGCATTGATTAAAACGTTATGAGCATAAATATCTCCGTGCATGATTCCTTGTTGATGTATATGTTTTGTGGCAGCAACCACTCCCTGAATAATTCTCTGAATTATCTCTGGACTATAAATCTGAACTGGATTAAACACATCTCTAGTTAATGAGTCTAAACTCGGTGGCCCACCAAGGCGTGAATAAGAGCTATCAATAAAGGGCATAACCAGTCCTTGTCTTTGACTTTCAGGATCATAAGTCTTAGCAATCGCTCCTATTAGATTAGGATGAGTCCCTGCAATTAAACACAGATTCATTTCATCATCTGACAAACCATCAGTTGTTAATCCATGCCCATAAACCTTAACCGCCATTTCTCCAAATCCTTTAACTTCTGAACGATAAACAGTATTACGGGGATTTTCTCCTAATATTTCTCCGGTTTTTATTTGTGACCAATCAACTGACTGATTAACCATTTCTTGATTAAAAACTCGACTATATGGATTGCTGGAATCATTAAACCATCCAAGTTTTGGTAATTCTAAAATCCATTCAGGAAAATTAGTTAACTGATTTACCGGTAATCTCAGTAGCTCTAAATTCACACATCTAAGTAAAGATTCTGGCAAATTCTTTAACTGATTACCTGCTAGCATCAACTTTCTTAACTCTGATAAAGTATCGATATCACTAGGTAAAGTTTCAATTTTATTATCTGTTAAGATCAATCCTTTTAACTGTTTCGGCAAAGCCTGTGCAGAAAAACCAGTAATCTGACAAGATTTAAATCCGACCATATTTAAGCTTTCCCAGTCTGATAAACTCTCTGGAATATTTTCGAATTGATGATTAGAAAAAAACGCTGTTCTAACTTTTTTAAAACGACTAATGTCACTTGGTAGCGTAGTCATTGATCCAAATGACATGTCTAAAATTTCAGCTCTATCAGCATATTCCCAGAGTTGATCTGGGAATTCAGTAGTGTTACGAACTGTCAATCTTTTGGTTTCTTGATTAAAATCGATAAACTCATTCATACACAGATTATATACTACAAAATTCTGACACTAGACTTACATAGTCTAGGGTATAATCTTGAGATGACTTTGTTTTATCAAATATTACTGAATAATACATTAGCTGGAACACTAAATTTTATTATTTGGTTTGCCATTACTTTCTTCGTCTATCTTCAAACTAGATCTGTTATGGCTACCTCAATTATTGGCGGTCTGTATCTAGTAATGACTGCTTCTACTGGTATCTGGTTTGGGAGTTTAGTTGATCATCATCGAAAAAAGAACGTCATGATCTTTTCCAGTATAGTTTCCGTTATCGCTTACTCAATTGCCTTTGTAATATATATATTAGTTGGATCTGATTATTTTAAACAATTTAATCAGCCATTATTCTGGGTTTTTGTTTTATCTTTAATGATCGGGGTAGTAGTTGGAAATCTTCGCAATATCACTTTGCCAACTTTAGTAACTCTATTAGTTCCTACCAAGAATCGAGATAAGGCTAATGGATTAGTTGGTACTGCTGGAGGATTATCTTTTATGGTTACTTCAATCATTAGCGGTTTATTAGTTGGATATTCTGGCATGTATTGGGTATTAATTTTAGCCGTTAGTGTTACTGTTTTACTAATAATTCATCTATTAACTATTCATATCGATGAGAAAAAGTTAATTCATTTACACCGAGAGGAGACAGGTGAAGCAATAGCTCATTCAGATAATAAGTCAAAGATTGATCTAAAGGGGACCTTTAAAATAGTAACAGCGATTCCCGGTTTACTAGCTTTAATTTTATTCACTACTTTTAACAACTTCTTGGGTGGAGTGTTTATGTCACTAATGGATGCATATGGTCTATCAATGGTTTCTGTTCAAATCTGGGGTATGATTTGGGGCTTCTTAAGTACTGCTTTTATTATCGGTGGATTAGTAATTGCTAAAAAAGGACTTGGTAAAAATCCACTAAAGTCTTTGTTTTTAGCCAACACTGTTATTTGGTTAATCTGTTGTTTCTTTACTGTTTATCCATCAATTTATCCAATGGTTATTGGTATGTTTATTTATCTTTGTGTTGTGCCATTTATTGAAGCTTCAGAACAAACTATTCTGCAAAAAGTTGTTCCCTTAAATCGTCAAGGTCGAGTCTTCGGTTTTGCACAAAGTATTGAACAATCTGCTTCCCCCTTAACTGCCTTTATGATCGGACCAATTGCTCAATATATCTTCATTCCATTTATGACTACTGGCATGGGAGTTCAATTAATCGGTGGTTGGTTTGGAGTTGGGGAGAGTCGAGGCATCGCACTTGTCTTCACTATTACTGGTTTTATTGGTTTAGCCATGACACTTATAGCCTTTAGCTCAAAGTATTATCGACTACTTTCCAATCGTTATTTAGAAAGTTAAATCTTAATTATGTGTCGCAATATCAAAACTCTCTATAATTTCGATCCACCAGCAACAGATCAAGAAATCAATGCTGCCTCAATTCAATTTGTTCGCAAATTAACTGGGTATAACAAGCCCTCAGCAGTTAATGAAGTTGCTTTTAATCAGGCAGTTGAAGAAGTAGCAGCTGTTACCAAAAAATTATTTGCATCATTATCTACTCATTCTCATCCGCATGATCGAGATGTCGAAATTGCGCGTGCAAAAGCCCGGTCTGAAAAAAGATTTCCTAAAAGATAATTGTTTTATCGTGATAAGATAGATATATGCCAAATTATCAGCATGCTTTTTCTAGTTTCTCTGCAGATGATTTAGATAAAGCTAAACATTTCTATAGTCAAATTCTTAAGTTAGAAGTTAAAGAGCAACCAGAGGGGCTACAACTAAATATCCCTGGTGGAGGACAAGTCTTTATTTATCCTAAATCTGATCATACTCCAGCTAGTTTTACAATCTTAAATTTGTTGGTAAATGATATTGATCAAACAGTCGATGAATTAACTCAAAATGGAGTTGTGTTTGAACATTACAATGAAGAGATGCTACAAACGGATGATAAAGGGATTTGTCGAAATTCAGATAATCGAAATCCTGGCCCTGCTGCCATTGCTTGGTTTAAAGATCCCGCAGGTAATTTTATATCTCTAATTCAAGAACACAATTAATCTTTTGTAACGTTCACTGAATATAAAAATGGCTGAATTAAAAATAACTTCTGTTATCGAAATACGTGATGGCAATCCTTATGTACTCATTAGTTCTGAGCAATCAATGACGCTTCATCCTAATTGGAAAAAACCAATGCCAGTTATTATCAAAGTAAATGGTCAGCCAGAGGTGGGGTGGCATATAAATATGATGCCCATAGGTGATGGTAGCTATTATTTATATCTTCATGGTGATGTTCGTAAAGCTTCAAATACAAAAGTTGGTGATAAAGTAGAAGTTAAAATCATTTTTGATGAAAAATACAAAAATGGTCCACAACATCCAATGCCAGAATGGTTCAGTAATTCCCTTAAAGATCATTCAGTAGCTCAAGACAATTGGGATAAATTATCTCCGAGTCGTCAAAAAGAAATTTTAAGATACTTTTCTTGGCTAAAATCAGAGGAGGCAATTCAAAGAAACCTAAGACAGGTGATTCAAGTTCTTTCAGGTGCTGCAGATCGTTTTATGGCGAGAGATTGGAAGGATGGTAAATAGTGAATAAAGTTGAATTTAGCGTTACTGGTAAATTAGAAAGTTTTGAAGGTAAAGCTGCTTGGGTTTTTCTTCCAGTCGATTCTCTGGATGTTCCCCCTGTGATGCCGGGCGGATGGGGGAGTGTGCCAATCAAAATTACTTTAGGATCTACTACCTGGGTAACATCAATGTTTCCCTTAAAAAATCGCGGTTATTTTATTCCGATTAAAAAAGCTGTCCTAAAAGCTGAGTCACTTCAAGTTGGAAATACTGTATCAGTCCACTATCACTCAGTCTAATTTTCAGATAAAATATATTTATGAAATCTTTAATTGATACTCGAAAAAAAGTATTAACCGGAGCTTTTATTTCTTGGTTGTTACCACTTTTTGTTAGTTTCTTCTTAGTTAATCCCCAGACTAAGCAGTATCTAATTAATTTTTGGCTATTCAAAATATTAATGGCTTCTCTATTAGCAGGTGTAGTTTATTATTTCTTTAGCAAGCTTAAGAAATCCCATCAATTAAAAATCCAAACAGCACATACGTTTTTCCTGTTTAATTTTTTAGCAGACTTAATAGTCCTAATAGGTCTTTTTAAAATGGATCTTTATAGTTGGATATCGACTATCGTCACTATTTACTTACTCGTTATTTACGGAACTTACTATTATTTCTCACATCGTTAAGGTTATAATAACTACATGTTAAATTTAAATTCATTAATGGTAGGTAGTTCAAATCCAAAAAAGATGGCTAGTTTTTATAAGCAAGTTTTTCAAAAAGAACCTGAGATGGAAGATGGCGATTGGTATGGCTGGCAAGTTGGAAGCAGTTTCTTTGGTGTTGGTCCACACTCAGAAGTAAAAGGTAAATCGACTGATCCGAGTCGTATTATGTTAAATTTTGAGACTACAGAAGTCCAAACAGAGTTTGACCGGATTAAGGAAATAGAAGGGGTTAAAGTCATTAAAGAACCATATGATATGCAAGGAATGATGATTGCTACCTTTGAAGATCCCGATGGTAATTATTTTCAACTAATGTCTCCTTGGGAAAGCTAAGTGAATTCTTCTCCGTGATATGATAGTTTTATGTCCAAATTACCAAATCGTGATTTCCACGAACAATCTAGTAGATCAATTGTTAAAGCTATAACTTATCGATTATTAATTACTGCCGCTACCGGTATTGTTGTTTGGATATTTACAGGCGACGTTGCTTTAACTACGACTATTACTATCACTACAACGATCTCCAACAGTATTTTATATTTTATTCATGAGCGAATTTGGAATAAAATTAAATGGGGCAAGCGATCTACTTAGATCGATGAGTAACATACCAAGCTGCCATAGCGGTGGTAATTGGGACTGCTAAAATTAAACCAATACTTCCCACCAAAGACCGAACAATTTCTTCTGCAATTAATTCACCATTAATAATTATTTCTAAAGGAATCCCACGAGGATTTGATACAAATAAAATAAATAGGGGTAAAGATGCCCCAGCATATGCCAAAACTAAAGTGTTAACTAAGGAGGCAATATGTTCTTTCCCAATATTAAGTCCCTTTTTTACCAATAGATCAAAAGATAATTTGTTATCAGTATGATGAAGTTCATAAACAGCCGCGGTTTGACTGGTAGTTATATCATCCAAAATACCCAGAGTTCCAATGATAATTCCACCAAGTAATAATCCACTTAAATTAATAGCTTGACCTCCCAACTGTAAGGAGTAGGCTTCCTCACTTCCCATCCCCGTTAGTCCACTAATTTTAGTGAAAAATACCGCTAATATTCCGGTAACAATTAAAGTAACTAAGGTGCTAATCAAAGCAATTGTTGTTTGCTTCTTAAATCCATGGGCTAAATAAATAGTTACTGTTAAAATAAAAATCGAACCAATAATACTAATAAGTAGGGGATCATTTCCAGCTAATATTCGTGGTGTGATAAACCACACTACCACTGCTAAACTAATCAGTAGTCCTAATAATGCGCCAAAACCCTTTCTTCCAGTCACTAAAAAAACTAAACCTGCAAATAAGGCAAATAACCACCCAAGCTGACTAATTCGATATTTATCAGTAATTAGATATCTCTCACCATCAGGAGTAGCAAGTTTAGTTAAGATGACGATCT
>CAYTXH010000006.1:32177-36797 GCA_964441115.1 uncultured Gammaproteobacteria bacterium
ATTCGTAATTCTACCTGTTGGTATGGGGTTTTAGTATCTCCTAATACGATCTCTTTATCTTGTTTGATACTAAGGACTTCGGCCTTATGAAATTCTTCCTTAATCTCTTGAGCTTGAACATTAAACGGAAAACTTAAGCTAAATATTAATGATAAAAAAACAAAAAATAATTTCCACATAATTAATTCTGAACTGGTAAATGAATCATTCTAATGATTAAAAACTCAGCCACCGCACTAGCCAAAAGAACCAGCAGAGTGATTATGAATGTTTGTGAGATCTTTGATCTTTGTTCAGCTAAATCTAATGTTTTATAGCTACTCCAAAGATTAAATAAATTCATAAAGATCATAAATAATAAACCACTATAAACGGTCGAGATGATGATCGTTAACGTTGATTTGTTATAAAGCAGATTAATAAAGTTTGATTTTATAGCTGCTAAATTAACATAAAATAAATATATTTGAACTGCGGATAGAAAGACTGTGTAAAGATCATTTCTAGTTATTTGATGTTTTTCTTGCGGCGGTTGATGGTTGATTTTAGCCATACTGTTGCTCCTCCTAAAACTGGGCCTGCACTAATTAATGCTAATTTTGCATTTTGTAAATGTGTACTGCTACAACTAACATCAGCAGCACAAACAGGCAAATTAATTGCTGAGCAAAATGCACACATATGCCTATTTTAACCTCAGAGATACCTAAAAAACAAATAATCTATTTATATTCATCTTTTACCTCATCAGAATGTTGAAGTAATAATTTTTTAACTTTCGGGTCAATTACTACTTGGCAGTATGGTGCATAACTATTATTGTTGAAATAATCTTGATGATAGTTTTCAGCAGGATAAAACTCTCCAGCCGGTTCAATTTTAGTCACAATCAAATTTGGATATTTCTGATTACTAGTAAGTTTTTTAATTAAATCTTCAGCGAGTTCTTTTTGCTGATCGCTATGATAAAAGATTGCTGAGCGATATTGAGTACCGATATCCGCTCCTTGCTGGTTAAGAGTAGTAGGGTCGTGAGTGGCCATAAAAACTTCCAGTAATTTTTGATATTCGATGATCTTTGGGTCAAAACTTATTTGAATGGCTTCAGCATGTCCTGTTGTTCCCATACTGACTTTTTCATAAGTCGGGTTTTTTGACTCACCACCTGTATAACCAGATATGACTTTAACAACACCTTTGAGTCTTTGAAAAATGGCTTCAGTACACCAAAAACATCCGCCTGCAAAAGTTGCTAATTCTAAATGCTCAGACATGATTCTATTTTACCAAATCAGTGGTATGATATGCCCATGGAAAAGATCTTAGTGACAGGATCAACCGGTTTTGTTGGTCATCATTTAATTGAAAGACTTTCTTCCAAGTACCAAGTAATTGGCTTAGATCGACAAGCAAGCACCAACACAAAAAGTGTTAATTATCATTCAGTTGATCTGACAGATAAAGCAGCTTTAGCTAGCCAAATCCGCAAATATCGACCAGACGGCATTATTCATCTAGCAGCAATTGCTACCACTTGGGAAAAGGATGCTCGTCAAGTTTTCGATGTTAATTTAATGGGCACGTTAAATCTGTATCAATCAGTCTCGGAGTTAAAACAAAACGACGGCTATGATCCGAAGATTCTTTTTATTAGCTCTTCAGAGGTCTATGGTAGAGCAACTAATCCAGAAAATATTACTGAACAAGAATTATTACAACCAAATAATTTTTATGCTACGAGCAAAGCTGCAGCTGATCGTCTGACTTATCAGTATAGTCAATCGCAAGGATTAAATACGGTTATCTTGAGACCATTTAATCACACGGGCCCAGGTCAAAGACCCGGTTTTTTTGTTCCAGATATGGTTTCTCAAATTGTTAAATTAGAGTCTTCTGACAAAAATGAATTGTCCGTAGGTAATTTGTCGGCAGTTCGTGATTTTAGTGATGTTCGCGATGTTGTTAGGGCATATCAATTAGTTTTAGAAACCGAGTTGAAACGAGGCGAAGTATATAACATCTGTTCAGGGCGGGGAGTATCAATGCAATCTGTTCTAGATAAATTATTAGCTATGGCTAAAAAACCAATAGAGGTGGTTGTTGATCCTTCTCGAATTCGTCCCAGTGATACTCCTGTTTTTGTTGGTAATCATGATAAATTAACACAAGATACAAATTGGCAACCAGAGATAGATCTCGACA
This sequence comes from uncultured Gammaproteobacteria bacterium, assembly GCA_964441115.1. Lineage (GTDB taxonomy): Bacteria > Patescibacteriota > Microgenomatia > Daviesbacterales > UBA10151 > CAYTXH01. The sequence continues at coordinate 34,380 of CAYTXH010000006.1, forward strand.
CAACGTTAAAAGATTCGTTAACTTACTGGCGATCAACAATTGAAGAAAAATAATTTCCCCTTGACCAATATCTTATTATCGCTTAGAGTATTGAAGAAGCTCATATGGCAAAGTCTGCATTAATAGTTGGTGTCAGCTCTCAAGACGGTTCTTACTTAGCAGATCTTTTATTGGAAAAAGGCTACAACGTTACTGGTACAATCCGAAGATCAACTTCCACCTACAAAGAAAATATTAATCATTTATTAGGTAAAATAAATATTGTTGCTGCTGATTTATCAGATAGCGCTAGTTTGATTCAAGCTGTTAAGGCAGCTAAACCTGATGAAGTTTATAACATTGCCGCTCAATCAGTTCCAGCCGATAGCTGGTCACATCCATATTATACAGGCGAGATTACAGGACTCGGACCAGTAAGAGTTTTTGAAACTGTTAAAGACCATGCACCAAATGCCAAAGTTTATCAAGCAACTAGTCGTGAGATTCTAGGTAATATCGAAGCTGAGTCAGCTACTGAATCTACTCCAATCGATGCTAATAATCCATATGGAATTGCCAAAGCTTATGCTCACATGATGATCCGATGTTATCGGGAGTCTTTTGGCATGTATGTTTGCGGAGGAATCTTATTTAATCATGAAAGTCCAAGACGCAGTCTTCATTTTGTAACTAGAAAAATTACTGCAGCTGTTGCTTGCATCAAAAATAATGCCAAGAACCCACCATTAAACGAAGCTGGTGAACCATTAGTTGATGCTAAAGGGCAACTTCAATTAGGTTTATTAGATGCTAAAAGAGATTGGGGATTTGCAAAAGAATATGTCGAAGCTATGTGGTTAATGCTTCAACAAGATCAAGCTAAAGATTATGTTATCGGTACTAACACTACTAATACTGTTCGAGACGTTTGTAAGATCGCTTTCGAACATGTGGGTTTGAATTGGGAAGATCATGTTATTAGTGATCAAAAATTTATGAGACCTACAGAGATTAAAGAATTAAAAGGCGATTATTCTGCTGCAAAAAAAGATCTTGGTTGGGAGCCAAAAATATCTTTTGAAGATCTAATAAAATTAATGGTTGATGCTGATTTAGAAAGATTTAAATAAACCTTCTTCATGTCAATTCGTCTCAATAAATATTTGGCTAGTCTGGGAGTCGCTTCACGTCGTCAAGTTGATCAATTTATTGAGCAAAAATTAATTAAAATTAATAACAGAGTTGCTACTCAGGGCATTAAAGTAGATCCCGAAAAAGACCAAATTACCCTTAATGATAAACCAATTAAAAATCAAACCCAACAATTTGAATATTATATTTTAAATAAACCGCTCGGAGTTATTACTACCGTCAAAGATAATTTGGGACGACCAACAGCAGTTTCTTTAATAAAAACAAAAACTCGTATCTTCCCAGTTGGTCGTTTAGATCAAGACACTGAAGGCTTATTGTTGCTAACAAATGATGGTGATTTAACTAATTTATTAACACACCCTAGGTATCATCTACCAAAGACTTATCAACTGACATTAATGCATACACCATCAGCTGCTGCTTTATCAAAACTGGCTCACGGTGTTAAATTAACCGATGGCATGACAGCACCAGCAGAAGTTCAGTTAATTGAATCTTCGCCAGCAACTATTTTATTAACTATTTATGAGGGGCGAAATCGTCAGATTCGACGGATGTGTGGGGCTTTAAATCTGGATTTAAAATATTTAAAAAGACTATCTCATGGACCAATTGTTCTTGGTGATCTAAAAACAGGACAATCAAGAAAACTAACCGAAGAAGAAATAAAACAACTAAAAGATTTAGTTTTAGCTCCAGGGGAGAGTAAAGTAAAAGATTGAACCATTTCCTTCTTTTGATTCCACCCAAATCTTCCCTTTATGTCTTCGGATAATTTCCGCACTAATATACAATCCAATACCAAGTCCGGGAAATGTGCGAACACCTAAATCTTTGACTCGATAGAATCGTTCGAAAATTCTCTTTTGGTCTCTGGAGCTGATACCAATTCCATAATCATGAACTGATATTTGAAGATTTTTCTCTGTCCCTTCAATATGAATTTCAACTTTATTTGCTAATGGTGAATATTTTATGGCATTAGAAATTAAATTAATTAGTACTTGGCTGATCCTTTCTCTATCTCCCAATATTTTTTTGCGAACCATTCCAGTTAAAATAATTTGATGCTGTTTTGAAGTGCTTTGCATTGTTGAAACAATTTCTGACATTAATTCATTGATATCAAATCTTTCGATTTGGAATTTTAATTTACCCGCCTGAATGCGCGAGACATCTAATAAGTCATCAACCAAATCCGTTAATCTATCAATTTGACGGATCATTTTTTCAGTATATTCATAAGAAGTCTCCTGTTGATGTCTCTTAGAAATTGCTTTTGTT
>CAYTXH010000007.1:0-6187 GCA_964441115.1 uncultured Gammaproteobacteria bacterium
TATCATCATCCACTTTTAACCAAGTACGAGCAATGATCGGTAGATCTAGAGCGATTAATTGCTGAATAATTTCAATATTTCCAGCTGGACGGTGATAAGGAATTAGACCATATTCTTTCGCTTTATTTGCTACTTCTGCTAAAGTCACAGATTTATCATCATTATCACCTTGCGGATTTTGATAAGGTCGGAGCTCTTGGCCTAATTGCAGTTGCGAACGGTTAATTCCGTAATAATCTAAGGCCATTGATAGAGCTGCTGGTCCGCAATTGTTAAAACTTTGAAAAATATGATAATCACTAGACAATACTTTTTGATTTGGAATTTGAATATCCGGAGTAGGCGTTGTTGTAGGCTTTTGAAAGGAGATGCTGGTTGCTGAAGGTCTTGGATTAACTGTTGGTTTTACCTCGGATCGAGGTAAATTAAACCAGAGGAATCCGGAAATAGCTATTAGACTAAATAGAACTAATGCTAATCTTAACACTGGGCTATTTTAACATTTGAGTAAACAGAATTCTAATTTTACTATGCTATAATCCTGCTTATTCAATGAAACTTAAGTCTCTTTTTTTGCTTATTCCGATGATATTATTAATTGTAGTCGGGGGTTTTTTTCTAACTCGAAAATCCAGCCAAGAAATTATTACTACTATTACTGATTCAGAAAATTTAGGTGGAATTGATCTTTTATCAGCACATCCTTTATCAATTGAAAAGTTAAAACAGGGTCAGTATCCTGGTTCAGATCTAACTATCGAAGAAACACTCCCTGCTGGTAGTAATTACAAAAGATATATTGCCTCTTACATATCGGAAGGAAATAAAATCTATGGATTATTAACTGTCCCTAATGGCCAAAAACCAGAAACCGGTTGGCCGGCAATTATCTTTAATCATGGTTATATTGCTCCGAGTGAATATCGAACTACAGAAAGATATGTTGCCTATGTCGATTATTTTGCTCGTAGTGGCTATATTGTCTTTAAAAGCGATTATCGTGGTCATGGCAGTTCTGAAGGTCAAGCTAATGGTGGCTACGGCAATAATGATTACACCATCGATGTCTTAAATGCCTTGTCGACGATTAAGAGATATCCTGATACTGATTCCTCTAGGATTGGTATGTGGGGGCACTCCATGGGCGGCTATATCACTTTGAGAGCAATGGTGGTTAATCCTGATATCAAAGCGGGAGTTATTTGGGGTGGAGTTGTCGGATCATATTCGGATCTGATTTATAATTGGCGTCGTGGTAATAGCCCAGCACCTTCTCCTACAGCTTTGCCGAGTGGAGCAAGACGATGGCGACAACAATTAATGGAAGCCTTTGGTTCTCCTGAGCAGAATCCGAAATTTTGGAACTCGATCTCTGCCAATGGTTATTTAGCCGACATCTCTGGTCCACTACAATTGCATCATGGGGAAGCCGATGCTACAGTTCCTGTCGAATTCTCTAGGACTCTAGAGCAACAAATGATACAGGCTAATAAATCAGTTGAATTATTTACATATCCCAATGATGATCATGATATTACCAATTATTTTGGAACTGCCATGTCACGGTCTTTAAAGTTTTTTGATACCCACGTCAAATCAAAACCCGAATAAAATTATTCGCGCTAGAAAATATTTTCACAAACAAGTCTGTGTATAGAGGTCATTGCAATCATTACCTCAAAGATGAGTATAATCAGTTTGTGGACTTTAATTTTGATACTGCCAAATCAATCTTCCAGCCGTTGTTTGACCGACGACCTGAAGTTATTCCTGATCGTTTAAAGCGAGACATTAATGAATATTATTTGCCATACGTTCAAAAACTGATTGACCGCAAAAAATTACGCTCAGATGGACAAGCTATTATAGCTGGAGTTTCAGCGATTCAAGGAACAGGTAAGACAACTCAAGGTGAAATTTTAGAGATATTACTCAAATATTTTGGTTACACTTCAGTTAGTTTATCCATTGACGATCATTACCTAACCCACTATCAACTTTGCCAATTAAGATTTCGAGATAGTCGTTTTATTCGTAGAGGTGTTACTCATGATATTTCTTTAGCCATAGATAACTTAACAAGTTTGCAACGGATGTTACCTAATCAAGCCATCTTAGTGGCTGGTTATGATAAAGGGGCTAATCACGGTGATGGTGAAAGATATCGCTGGATTGAGCCAATTGCTGATCTAGTGATAACTGCTCAAGTAGTAGACGAGTCATTAATGGTTAATAAAGTAGATCAAATAGTCAAAGCTTTACGAATCAGTACTGCTGCCTACAAAGATCAATCATTAGAATTAATTTTTAATATGGGATCGGCGTTACCGTTATCAGATGGTCCACTACCTGCTGACTTAGTGAATTGGTTGTTAGAACAAGGCGATCAGATAATTAGCATTACTGTCATTGATGATCAGCAACTAAAATTTGCTACTAGCTCCGAAATTATTGTAGATAAAAAAATGTTACCTCATGGATGGCGAGTCGTTCACCAAAAACCCGATTTTATTTTTTATGATGGTTGGATGTTAGGCGCTCGAAAAATTGATGCCGAATCTGTTTTTCGCCAAGGTTTACCAGCTTTAGAAAAACCAGAAGACCAACAATTTGCCATTGACGTTAATAATCGCTTACAAGACTATATTCCACTGTGGGATAAACTAGATTTTCTAACGGTATTATATGTACCAAATTATAAATTATCACTTCAATGGAGAGACCAAGCTGAAGATTCTTTACGTCAAAAAGGCCAAGGTATGACACATGAACAGATTCAAGAATTTGTGTATTATTTCTGGCGTTCTGTTCACCCAGGAATTCATATTAAACATCTAGCTCAGAATCCAATTAACACTCATCAAGTAGCCATTATTAATGAAGATCATACTGTGCTAGAAATTTTATCGCCAGCAGAAGTAATCCAAAAATACCCTTAAAATTGGAATTTTATCCCATAATTTAATATAATCCACCATAATGAACGAACTAGAGTGGCCTATTAAAATTGGTTTGTCATTTCTCCTAGGTGGAATTATCGGCTTAGAGCGCGAAATTAATGAAAGACGTGATTTATCCGGTGATAATACTAAGAAGAAATCAGCACTACTTGGATTACGTAGTTTTGCTCTAATCAGCGGGCTGGGTGCGATCACAAGTTTAGTTATCTCCAGTAATATAGTTTTAGGCGGATTGCTCTGCTTTGGTTTTATCGGTTTACTGCTCACTTTTTACTATTTAGATACAAAACAATCAAATGATCCAGGTATAACTACAGAAGTAGCTGTTATTTACGCTTATATTATTGGTGTTTTAATAGCCACAAATATAATTCCGATTCAATTAACAGTAGCTATAACTGTGATTTTAGTCCTCTTAATGTCACGCAAAGAAAATATTAAAAATTTAGTGTCGGGAATTAATCGATACGAAATTAACGCCTTTGTTAGTTTTGCAATTTTATCTCTAGTAGTTTTACCAGTTTTACCTAATCAAACATTTGCGCTATCTGATATGGGAAATATAGGTCCATTACTATCAAATCTAGGATTAAATAATAATCAAATTTTAAACTTAGAATTATTTAATCCTTTTAAATTATGGTTTATTGTGGTGTTGATTACGGGAGTAGATTTACTTGGTTATATTTTAGAAAGAACCATCGGCCAAAAGCGAGGGTGGTTAGTCACTAGTTTAGTTGGTGGCTTTGTCTCTTCAACTGCAACAACTATCTCAATCGCTCAAGAAAGTAAAAAGGCTAAAAATATTAATCCGTTATTAGCTGCTGCTATTTTAGCTAACTTGGTTAGTTTTATTCCGATTGGTTTGTTATTGATTAGCTTAAACCCGCTATTATTTACTAATTTTTTACCAATACTCGCAGTTCTTATTTTAGTTGCTTTAAGCATTGGTATCTATTTCTTAAAACAAGAAAATATACAAAAAAATACTAAAATTGCTAGCAAATCAGTTGCTACTGATCACAAAATATTTGATTTAGTAGCAGCGCTAAAATTTACTGGAATTTATTTAATTATTAATCTAGTTTCTAAGATCGCGATTGAGTTTATAGGTACCGGTGGATTTTTTGCTACAACTGGAATCGGAGCTCTAACTGGTGTTGATGCAGTTGTCATCAATACTGCTCAATTAGTTAGTTCAAGAATCGATATTATCACCGGGGTTTGGGCATTATTGTTAGCGAATACTGTTAATTTATTAGCTAAATCAGCTTACAGTTATGTTCAAGGGAGTCGAGCTTTTGCGATAAGATTCTTTGTTAGTATGTTAGTGATTATTGCTGCTAGTTTAATCGCCGGTGGTTTCCGAGCACTTATTTAATTAATCTATTTTTCAGCTCTTTCTCAGTCAGGGCTGATAAAATCTAGTTATGAGAATTCTAGTTGTCGAAGATGAACATAAAATTGCCAATTCTATTAAGCAAGGTTTAATCCAAGAATCTTATGCTGTTGATATTGCCTACGACGGAGAAACGGGTTTTGATTTGGCCTCATCAGAAGATTTTGATCTATTGATTCTTGATCTAATGTTACCGGGAATAGACGGGATGGCAGTCTGTAGTCAGCTTCGTCAGCAAGGAAATCACATGCCCATTTTAATGTTAACAGCTAAAGGTCAAGTTACTGATAAGGTTAGTGGTTTAGATTCCGGAGCTGATGATTACTTAACTAAACCATTTGCTTTTGAAGAATTATTAGCTAGAGTTAGAGCCTTATTACGACGACCAAAAGATCAACAATCTACAATACTTCAGTTAGCAGATTTAGAATTAGATACTGTTAAACTAACAGTTAAAAGGGGAGAGAAGATGATTAATTTATCAAATAAAGAGTATTCGCTTTTAGAATATCTAATGCGGCATGCCGGACAAATCTTAACTAAAGATCAAATTATCAATCATGTCTGGAGTTATGATTCTGATGTTCTGCCAAATAACGTTGAAGTCTATATCGGATATCTCCGTCAAAAGATCGATAAAGCATTCCCTAACTCACTAAATTTAATTCAAACAATTCGCGGCTTTGGTTATAAGATTACTGATAAAAATTAATATGTTTCACTCCGCCAGACTCAGATTAACAGCTTGGTATCTCAGCATAATTATGCTGATCAGTTTACTCTTTAGTAGCATTATTTATATTGGTGTTAATCAAGAATTAGATCGATTAAATCGAATGCAAAGAATACGAATGCAGCAAGAATTTAACTCTTTAAGTCGTCCGCTCCAAGAGTTTATAAGGAACCGTCAAGAACAAGGTTTACCCCTGCCTGATGAAATGGTTCAGATGTTTAGCACAGATTTAGTGGAACAGGCTAGGTGGAGATTTTTGATTACTTTAGCTGCATTAAATTTATTTATTTTAGCCTGTGCAGGACTCGCTAGTTACTTTTTAGCGGGCAGAACATTAAGACCTATTCAGTTGATGATGGATGAGCAAAAGCGATTTATCACTGACGCCTCTCATGAATTACGAACTCCAATTACCGCTTTAAAAACTGAAATTGAAGTTGGTCTAAGAAATAAAAAGATAAGTTTATCTGATGCTAAAAAACTTCTGAATTCGAATCTTGAAGAGGCTAACAATCTTCAATCATTATCAGATCGTTTAATCCGGATGGCTCAGTATCAGTCACCGGAATTGGAAATGACAAATATTCGCCAAGTTGTGGAAAATGCAGTCAAAAAAACTGCGACTGTTGCTAAGCAGAAACAGATTACCGTAAATACTCAGTTAATTGATCAGTCATTATTATTAGATAAAGATAGTATGGTCGAACTTTTGGTCATTCTAATTGATAATGCTATTAAATACAGTCCCGAGAAAACAATTGTTAAAATCACTACTCGACGACATGATCATCAGCTGAGAGTTATTGTGGCTGATCAAGGACCTGGTATCAAAATAGAAGACCAGCCTTATGTTTTTGAAAGATTTTATCGTGGTGATAAATCTCGAACTCGTCAACAGTCGCATGGTTATGGTTTAGGCTTAGCTATTGCCAAACAGATTGTAGATCGACATAATGGTCAAATCGCCATTGATAATGCCACAGTCCAAGGAACAACAATTGAGATCAATTTACCTATCAAAAAAGCATAATAGCTTTCTTTTAAGTAACTATTAGATTTATTGACGAAATTTGATAAGATACCGAAAGTGTACAT
>CAYTXH010000007.1:6197-32057 GCA_964441115.1 uncultured Gammaproteobacteria bacterium
GCGGTGACTTTTAAAATGGAAAATCAACCAGAAAAAAATAATAATCTCGCTATTGGTCTAGTTGTCATCGGTTTAGTTGCTGCTTTAGCAATCGGTGGATATGTTTATTCATCAAACCAAAGCAAGACTTCTGATACTGCACAAGTATCAGCAGCTCCAACTGCTACAGCTACAGCTCAATCTAATAGTATGATGATGGCTTCAGATTCAGCTATGATGGCTGAATACAAAGATGGTAGCTATACCGCTGATGGTTCTTATACCACTCCAGGTGGACAGGAAATGATCGGTGTGACTTTAACTTTAGCTAATGGTGTAGTCACCGAAGTTGAAGTTGAGGAAAAAGGTATTAAACCAATTTCCAAAGAGAAGCAAGCTGATTTCGCCAAAAACTACAAAACTCAAGTTGTTGGCAAAAAGATCGATGAAATCAACTTAACTAAAGTTTCAGGGTCATCATTGACTCCTAAAGGCTTTAATGCTGCTTTAGAATTGATCAAAGCTGAGGCAGGAGCATAATAATGGCACCTGTTCAATTTCAGTTTGAAGCAATCGGTACTCATTGGGTTATCGATATACTTGATGCGTCGTTATCATTTGATATTTCAAAACTAGAAGATCAAATTAAGCGGCGCATTGATCTATTTGACTCTCACTACTCGCGATTTCGCGAAGGTTCATTAATTAATCAAATTTCTCAACAAGCAGGAGAGTATTCTATGCCTGATGATTTTGATCCTTTAATTAATCATTATCAGGAGTTATATACAGTTACTAATGGTTTAGTCACTCCCTTAATCGGCCAAGTAATGGTTGATGCTGGTTACGATTCAAAATATTCATTACAGCCAAAAGAAGTTAGCGCTCCACCAACTTGGGAAGCATCAATAAATTATCAAAATAATCAGTTGGCACTACAAAAACCAGTATTATTAGATTTCGGAGCAGCAGGAAAAGGATATTTAATTGATATTATTGCCGGATTAATCAATGACGCCGGCTTTAAAAGTTTTGTTATTGATGCTGGAGGAGACATCCGTTATCAAAATCGATTACCAGAACCGTTAACTGTTGGTTTAGAAAATCCGTTGGCGACTGATCAGGTAATTGGTATCGTTAATATTCCCAATAAAAGTATCTGTGCTTCAGCAGGTAATCGACGTAAATGGCAAAACTGGCATCATATTGTTAATCCTCAAACTTTAACTCCAGTCAACGACATCTTAGCTACTTGGGTAATTGCCGATACAACTCTATTAGCAGATGGTATTGCTACAGCGTTGTTTTTTGTTCAACCAGATCAACTTAAGCAGTTTGATTTCGAATATTTAATCATGTATCCTGATATGACTGTTCAGCAATCCGAGAATTTTGGTGCCGAATTGTTTACTAATTAATGCTTAACTTCATTGATCGCTGGCTAAATAGCATAACCATGTATCGACTGGTTTTAACTGGTCTGATGGTGTTAGCGACAATTGCCATTTTAATGGGTTTTTGGGGGATATTGCCTTTCTCTGGTTTGGCGATGACTGTCAGTTTGCTAGTTATAGTTTCGAGTAGTTTGTTATTTAACTGGATCTTCTCTAAAGTTTTAAATGCTCCGACGAATCTAGAATCAGCGACGATTACTGCTTTCATTTTATTCTTATTATTAACCCCTCAATTATCATTTAACTTTATCCAAACAGCTTTAATAGCTTCTATCTTAGCGATGGCCTCAAAATATTTATTAGCTTTTCACCGTAAACATTGGTTTAATCCCGCAGCAGTAGCAGCGGTAATCTTAGGCCTATTAGGTAATGGCTCAGTAAGCTGGTGGGTGGGTAGTTTAGTATTGCTGCCAATTACCTTACCTTTAGGTTTATTAATAGTTCGAAAGATTCGTCGTTTCCAAATGTGGTTTGCTTTTATGGCTGCTAGTTTAATAGCAATTGGTTTTACATTTGGACCTAATTCTGCCAGTTTGCCGCAGCTTTATTTAGAAGTTTTGACTTCTTGGCCAATTATATTTTTCAGTACTGTAATGTTTACTGAGCCGCTGACTACGCCGTCTAATCAACGATTAAGAATTATTTATGGAGTGATTGTTGGTATTTTATTCGGCATTCAATATGAGTTTGGTCCAGTTTTCTCAACTCCAGAGTTAGCTTTAGTAATCGGAAATGTTTTCTCGTATTTAGTTAGTCCAAAAGATAAGTTATTCCTAAAATTAAAATCCAAAACTAATTTATCACCGATGATTATGGAATTTGCCTTTAGTAAAGTTGGGCAATTTAATTTCATGCCAGGTCAATATTTAGAATGGACATTACCGATGTTTATTTCTGATCTTCGCGGGAATCGTCGCTATTTCACTATCGCTTCTAGTCCCACCGAAGATGAAGTTCGATTAAGTATTCGACTTGCTCCAAAAGGTAGTAAATTTAAATCAAAATTAACAGAATTACCAGTAGGTGGATTAATAGTTGCCAGCCAACTAGCTGGAGATTTTATTTTGCCAACTGATACTAATAAAAAGTTAGTTATGATTGCCGGTGGAATTGGTATTACACCTTTCCGAAGTATGATCAAATATCTAGTAGATAAGAAAGAACAGCGTGAAATAGTCTTGTTTTATTCTGCTACCAAAGTTGAAGATTTTGTTTACCGAGAACTTTTTGACCGAGCTGCAAAAGTAATTAACTTAAAAACAGTTTATCTTCTAGCAGATGGTCAACCTATTCCGAGTGATTGGAAAGGTAAGATTGGCTATATTACCGATGAGATGATCAGACAAGAAGTTCCAGATTATCAGAGTCGGGAGTTTTATCTATCAGGGCCGAATGCCATGGTTAAAAATTATCAAAAATTATTACGTAAATTGAATATTAATTGGAATCAAATAAAGACCGATTTCTTCCCGGGTTTTTAAGCTTTTTCTCAGACTACTTCGATAATATTATCTAGTGATAAAAGATCAGTGATAGGTGATAGGTAATAAGTGATAAGTAATCAGTGATCAGTAATAAGAGCGAATCAGAATTCGCGACATGATTTTATTGAATTTTAAAATTAGAATAGGTGAATTAAAAAAGATACTTCCCGCCTTCGGGCATCGCAGGTTAGGGGAGTAACGCAAACGGTTGGTGACGCGTCCTAAAAAATTACTATCAGTAATTTTTTAAGAGGAGGAATCAATAAAAAGTATAAGAGCGAATTAGAATTCGCGACATGGTTTTATTGGATTCCGACGAAAGGTGGTGATTCACATTATTAAAAAACAAATTGTCATTCCAGCGTTAGTGCTAACTATTGTTGGCGGAATGGTGTTCGGTACTGGATATGTTTCAGCTCAATCGGCTGACGATCACAATACCACGTTGATTCAAAAACTCGTTCAAAGATTTGGTCTTAAGACCGAAGACGTTCAAGCCGTTTTTAATGAACAACGACAAGAGCATCAAGCCAATATGCAAGCAAAAGCTGAGGAGCGATTAACACAGGCAGTTACAGACGGAAAACTGACTGAATCTCAAAAGCAACTCATCTTAGCTAAGCAAAAAGAGTTACAAGCTACTCGAGAAACCGAAATGGAAAATCTCAAAAATATGACCGAAGAGCAGCGGAAAACTCATATGGAGGCTAAGCGTCAGGAACTAAAAGCTTGGGCAGAGCAAAATAATATCGATCTTCACTATGTTATGGGTATGGGAGGTCGAGGTAGGGGAGGTTTTGGTCCACATTAATAACTGACACCAAAATTTCTCTCGAAGCAGCTCCCTTTGTTGGGGGCTGCTGTCGTGATATGTAGTGTTAAGATATAGCAATGCCAGTACAAAATATAGTTTGGATTTCAATTATCAGTCTATTTGTTTTCGGTGCCGGATTCGGTCTTTGGTTTAGCCAAAAATCAAATGCCGTAGCGCCTACTGAGTTAGCAACTAGTCAAATTCAATCAGCACCACAGCCTTCAACTTCACCACAACCATTCGCTGAACTAACAATTCCATATCTAAAACAGTTAAAATTTTCTAGTCAGTTAGCAGAATTAAAACCATACAATAAGTCGGGTAATTACAGTAGTTTTTTAACTAGTTATCAATCGGATAATTTAAAGATTAATGGCTTAATCACCAAACCAAATGGTGAAATGCCGGCAGGGGGTTGGCCAGCAATAGTTTTTGTTCATGGATATATTCCACCTATTCAATATCAAACAACTGCAAAGTATATAGAATATGTTGATTATTTAGCTCGTAATGGTTTTGTAGTTTTTAAAATCGATTTAAGAGGTCACGGTGAATCAGAAGGGGAGCCAGGTGGCGCTTATTATTCATCAGATTACATTATCGACACTTTAAATGCTCGAGCTGCACTTCAAAGTTCAGATTTTGTGAATCCAGATAAAATTGGTTTGTGGGGTCACAGCATGGCTGGAAATGTAGTCATGAGAAGTCTAGCATCTCAACCTGATATTCCAGCAATCGTCATTTGGGCGGGTGCTGTATATACTTATCAAGATTTTAGTGAGTACGGTATTTCTGATAATAGTTTCCAACCAGGCCCATCAGATTCAAATCGAACGAGAAAACGTCAGCAACTTCGTGATACTTATGGCGATCCAAAAGATGGCAATTCTTTCTGGAAATTAGTTGCCCCAACCAATTATCTTGGTGATATTAACGGAGCAATTCAAATTCATCACTCAGTTGATGATGATGTTGTTGGAGTAGAGTACAGTCGTAATTTAAATCAGTTATTAGAGCAGACAAAAATTGATCATCAGTATTTTGAATACACCTCTGGTGGCCATAATTTAAATGGCACTAGCTTTACATCAGCTATGCAACGAACAGTCGAATTTTATAAACAGAAATTGAAATAATTAGAATCTTGGTTGAGGTGCTTGTTCTACAAACGTTAGAGCTACACCGGTTTTATTAGCTCGACCAGTTCGACCAATTCGGTGAATATAATCAGCATATGTATCTGGAACATCATAGTTAATAACGTGACTAACATCACTAATATCTAATCCTCGTGAGGCCACATCAGTTGCCAGTAAAACTTGAATTTCATCTTTCTTAAAGCTTTGTAGAATTCTTTGTCGTTGGCTTTGTTTTTTATTGCCATGAATTGCACCTGCTCTAAAACCACGAGCCAATAATTCTTTGTGTAATCGATCGATTTCATGTTTGGTTCGGCCAAAGATTAAGACTTTATCAAACCCATCTTGAATAAGTAAGTCATGTAATTGGTCAATCTTCTTAGATTTATCTTTAACAATAACTACATCCTGTTGAACGTTCTCTGAGGTATCTTGTCGTTTGATAGTTACACTAACTGGATTATTTACAAAAGCATCTAAAACGGCTTTTATTTTTGGAGAAATAGTTGCTGAGAAGAACAATGATTGTCGATCCTTTGGTAATAATTGAATAAAATATTTAACATCGTTAATAAAACCAATATCAACCATTAAATCAACTTCATCCAAAACCACAATATTAAAGTCTTCTAAATAAATCCGTTCTTGTTCAACTAAATCTTTAATTCTTCCCGGTGTACCAACTACGATATGTGGATTTCGGCGTAAATCTTGAATCTGTCGATGCATATTTGCACCACCAATAATCAAAGTTGAATAAACTTTTAATCCTGCTGCTAAAGACCGAAGTTCATCATTAATCTGAACAGCTAGTTCACGGGTTGGAACAATGATTAAGGCTTTGTTATCCCGATGTCGGAAAATTCGATTAATAATTGGAATTAAAAATGCTGCTGTCTTACCAGTTCCGGTATTAGCTAAGCCGATTAAATCTCGACCTTCTAATATATGTGGAATTGATTGATCTTGAATTGGAGTTGGAACAACATAACCTTTTAAGGCAATATTCTCTTTTAGAGGATTAGCAATTTCGAAGTCATTAAATGTATGTTTTGCAGTATAAATATCTTCGGTATACTGTTTAGCTTGGCTAACGAATTGATTAATATTAATATTTTCGGTTGGTTTACGTCGAGTTTGCGGTCGGGAAAATCCACGATTGCCGCCTCGATATGATCTATTTGAACCTCCTCTAGATGAGGAGCGATAATTATTGCGAAAATTACTCGACATAAAAACCTTTAATTGATAAGGAATAAAAAATAAGCAGTGCTTAAATTAACAGAGTAATTCGAAGTAAAAACTAAGAGGACTCCATTGGAAGCTATTAGTAAACATTAACCTTAAAAAACAATCGCGAATAAATACAAAGCAGATTGAAGGAAAATCGTAAATATAGCTTAAATTCTAAATCAACATAAGTATTATACCACTTTTTTTGAAACACTGCAACTCTTATAGGATATTCTGGGTGTGCAAGCGTCGTCTTTATTGATATAATATCCGCATGTCTAAGCTAATTATTCTCGAAGGTCGGAATACTGTTCACGATGCTTTAGAGTCTGATAAAACAATAAAATTGGTCATGGTCGCTGAAGAATCATCTCAGGATCCAAAGATTCAAACCATTATTCAAATGGCCAAAAATAAGCATATTCCAGTCAGTTATGGCTCTGCTAAAAAACTCCGCCAAATGGCTAAAACTAATAACACTCAAAATGTTTTAGCTGAAATGGAGTTAGAGGACATGTCATTAAAATCAATTTTAGAGGCTAAACCAAATCCATTTATTCTGATCTTTAATCGTTTAGATTATGAACAAAATCTCGGTGCTATTTTAAGAACCGCCTGGGGTGCTGGAGTTGATGCAGTAGTTGTTTCTACTAACGGAGTGCATGAGTTAACTCCAGTAGTGACTAAAGTTTCAATGGGTGGTGCTGCGAATGTGCCATTATTTGGGGAAAGTGTATTTAATGTTCTAAAGATGTTGCAGCAGATGGCTATTCCAATTGTTGGTGTGGAAGCTGGCATGGGGGAAAGTTATACAAATCAAAATTTAATCGGGGCTGTTGCTTTAGTTTTTGGGGGTGAAGATTCGGGTTTGTCTGATCCTATTAAAAAATATTGCGATCTTTTTATTCATATTCCTTTAGCTAGTCATTTATCTTCACTAAATGTCAGTGTTGCGACAGCTGTAGTTTGTTTTGAAAAATTGCGTCAAGAGCAATCATGACATTAATTCTTTATATAAACTGATAGCTTTTGTTTCAATATCCCTAAGTTGTGTATCTTTAGATATAAATTGCTGAATGGTATCAAATATCCGACGTCGGTCAGTTGTTGTTAATAATTTGGCATCAGCTAAACTATGTACACGCTGTAATATTGCTAGTCGATCATTTAATCGTGGATTGGCCATATAATTTGCTAAATAATAATTTAATATTTTAATGCTTTCTCCATATCCTGAGAAAATTGATAACCGTCCGCCAGATGTGACATCATCGGTTTGATTTTGACCAGAATAAAATCTACCTTTGTTTACTCGAAATGTTTGATCATAATAAGCATCTCCCAAATTAATAACATCACCTTTTAAGTTATTTTCTGGATAATTTAATTCTTGAGGTAAATGATATTTCGAAGCAAAAGCCACACGGCTTAATGCAATTGCGGGTGAAATAATTGCACTATCATCAATTGAATTATAATTTGGCATTCCCTCAGGCCGGCTAATCCCAATTGTTGAGTAACTTTGTAATAATAACGGCTGGATATGACTAAGCAAATGAAACATAGCACTTGTTACCGGTTCGATACTTGGACTAGTTTCTATAACAATATGCTTCCCGTTATCTATAGCTAGTTCCACTGGAGATCCTGGATGATATTGAAGGATATTGATTAGAGCGATATTTGCTAAACGATAGCTATCATTATAGTCAGGATGGTTTTTGGGAACATAAAAAACAGCATTTGTATTCGGGTAATTGTCTGCCATCATTTTATATTCTGAATACATTCTCGAAATCTCTGTTTCATTAAAAATAGTTGAGGATAAAGTGCGTTTTAATCTTAAAAAATCAGCGAATCCCAAATCCGAGGTGGAATTTATAACTAAGGATTCTTGGTCAATAGCGCCAGCGGCTCTAGCTATATTTTCAGGAAACAGCTCATCTTTCCTTAATTCGCCACCGGACAATACATATTTTACTAAACCCACTCCGATAGCTTCTCGGCTACGGCTAGTTTTACCTAAGCTGATATATTCACTTGTAAAATGACTAGAGCTGTACCGTTTTCCAGGACTAAAATCATACATAATCCGATTCATACCTCCTAATAAATAAGCTAGTCGAACCATGCTACTTGGGTCCGTTAAAAACTGTTTATGAAGAACCTTTCTTGTTTGATCTTCATAAAGAATAGTCGCCAATTCTGGCAATTCCAATTGTTCATTTTGACTGAAGTGACTATTTCCGTTTTGCCCAAAAATCGCACTTTCCAAACTCGAGTTTTTATCCCTTTGTCCAATAATAATCTCAGAGCTAGTCTGAAAATCACCATCTTTATCAAGGTAAATTCCGTTAGCTAATAATGATAAATGGTAAGCTTGTTGAGTAGTACTTGAGGAGTCCATTAGTTGTTGATAACTAATAGAGTCATTTGGAATCATTTTGGCAAATCTAGCTAAAACTTTAAATCTCCGGTCTGTAGTTGATTCATTTGAGATAAATTCAATTGGTGGATTAGGCTTTACTGGACTAATACCCTTTAAAGGTAAATCTCGTGGATATGTTACATCACTTTCTTTTAACTTTACGGGTCTGGTAACAGGAATATAAATTTTTTTACGTAATATTTCGCTCATAAACCAGAGTATTCTATTACATGCTCATATTTTTGAAAAGTGATCCTAAAAAGTAAGAAATTTTAGTTTATAATAATCAGGTCTTAAAAAGATCTCTTATGACTGAACTCTGGCTAATTTTTATCTCTGGTCTAACTGTTAGTGGTGTCTCTTGTTTAGCTGTTCAAGGGGGATTATTAGCTTCAGTAATTGCTAATCAGAAAGTTTCGTCTAAAACTTTATCATCACGTTTTCTGCCAACACTTAGTTTTTTAATAGCCAAATTGATTATCTATACATTGCTAGGCGGTTTATTAGGACTATTTGGAGGGTGGTTAAGTATTAGTTCCCAAACACAGATTATTATGCAAGCAGTTGCTGGAATTTATATGATTATTTTGGCATTAAATCTATTACAAGTTCATCCAATTTTTCGATATGCAGTAATTCAACCACCTAAATTTTTAGCCAAATTAATTAGAAACCAATCTAAGCAGCAACAAATATATGCACCAATTTTATTAGGCTTAATGACGGTTTTAATTCCATGTGGTTCAACTCTAGCCATGCAAGTTTTAGCTATTAGTAGTGGTAATCCTTGGATGGGTGCGGCTATTATGGCAAGTTTTACTTTAGGAACTTCACCGCTTTTTCTAGGCTTTGGTTTATTGACTGAAACTATTAATGATAGCTTTAAATATCAGTTCACTCGAATTGCCGCAGCAATTATTATCTTTTTAGGTATTAGTTCGATTAATGGAGCATTAGTTGTTTCGGGGTCGCCAGTTACTATTCAATCGATAGTTGAAAACTCACCAGTCCAATTTAATTTTTCAGGTGAAGAAACTGATTCAAGAGCGTTAGCTGGTGTCACGGTCATCAACGGAATTCAGCAAGTAGATCTTCAGATTGCAGCAACTGGCTACAACCCTAGTTTTATACGTGTTCAAGCAGGTAAACCAGTTCAGCTAAATTTAACAACAACTAATGCTTATAGCTGCACATCGAGTTTTAGAATTCCCAGTTTAGGTATAGCTAAAACATTACTTCCCAATGATACCGGAGTTGTAAAGTTTACACCTACTCAACCTGGCAAAATTACTTTTAGTTGTTCCATGGGATTGTATAGGGGAGTTATAGAAGTAATATGAGTCAATTAAGCACAATTAAGTTGCAAATTACCGGAATGGATTGTACTGCTTGTGCGGTTAATATTGATTTGGATTTGGAAGAAGTTTCAGGTATTCACAATTCTAAAACTAATTATGCTAGTCAAATCACCCAAGTAACTTTTGACTCTTCTGTCCTAAATACCGATAACATCATCGATTTAATTAAGACATATGGTTATGAAACAAAAGTTTTATTTAACAAGCAATCTTGACGGATTGATTTAAGCGGATTAAGCTAAAGATAGACTCTCAATCTAGGATGCCAAATTTGCCATTTCAGAATCTGCTTAATCTTGAGGGTCAAACAGCCATCGTTACTGGTGGAGCTGTCGGTATTGGAGCTGCCATTGTTCATCGTCTTGCTAATGCTCATGCTAAAGTAGTTATCGCCGATATCAACGCCGAAGCAGCCAATCAGACGTGTCAACAATTATTAGATCAAGGGCTGACCTGCCAAACATATATTCTCGACATCTCGAATCCTCAACAAGTTCAGCAATTAGTTCAACATTCAGTCAATGAATATGGTGGGATCGATATTTTAGTTAACAATGCTGGAATATATCCGCCGAAATCATTATCTGAAATGGAGTTAGCAGATTTTCAGCGTGTCTTAGCAGTCAACTTGGAAGCAGTTTTTTTGACTACCAAATACGTCTCTCAACAAATGATTTCTCAGGGCAGAGGAGGGAAGATTATTAATATTACCTCGATCGATGCACTCCATCCCTCAATGATTGGATTAGCTCACTACGATGCATCTAAACATGGTTTGTGGGGCTTTACTAAAAATGTGGCTTTAGAATTAGCCCAGCATAAAATATGGGTTAATGCTGTTGCTCCAGGCGGGATTTTAACTCCTGGCGTAGAAGCAATGCAACGAGGGGGACAAGATAGTGGCAATATCGAAAATTTTCTATCAAAAATACCGATGCATCGTTTAGGTGACCCAGATGAAATCGGTAAAGTAGTTTTATTTCTGGCATCAGAAATGTCTTCTTACATGACAGGTAGTCAAATTGTGGTCGATGGAGGGGCCTTAATAAACTAGATGCATTTACGTCCATTAAAAACTAATATTTTCCCGCCAGCACCTGGATTAAAAAAGTTGATTGGTCCAAGCTTTATTTTATTAGGTTTAGGACTTGGTAGTGGCGAGATTATTCTTTGGCCATATTTAACTTCAAATTATGGCATGGGAATTATTTGGGGTGCCTTACTGGGATTAACTTTCCAATTTATCATGAATATGGAAATTGAGAGGTACGCATTAACTCGTGGCGAAAGTGTTTTCGTAGGACTAACTCGAAAATTGCGTTGGATCCCGGTTTGGTTTTTACTATCAACATTTATCCCTTGGGTATGGCCGGGAATTATTGCTTCCTCAGCTAAATTATTTGGACATGTAATTGGTTTCGAAAATAATAATCTCTTACCAATTGGGATGTTAATTGCGATCGGTCTTATACTGTCGCTAGGTCCGGTATTGTATAAGACCGTGGAGACTTTGCAAAAAATATTAATTGGTATTGGTGTCCCGACTATATTTTTATTAAGTATATTTCTAGCTAAACCCACTGGATGGGTCGACCTAGCTAAGGGAACTATTGGGATCGGTAATAATTTTATGTTTTTACCAGAAGGGATCGCAATTGCTTCGTTTTTAGCTGCTTTAGCATATGCTGGGGCTGGTGGAAACTTGAATCTGGCCCAAGCCTTTTATGTTAGAGAAAAAGGTTATGGTATGGGCAAATATGCTGGACGAATCACTAGTTTGATCACCGGTAAAAAAGAAGAAGTATCTTTAACTGGCAGTAAGTTTGAATTATCAGTTTCGAGCTTAAACAACTTCCAAACTTGGTGGAGAAATGTAAATATCGAGCATTTTATTATTTTCTGGCTGACAGGATCTATCACCATGGTTCTTTTAGGTTTATTATCTTACTCAACAGTTTTTGGCATGGAGGGAAATACTCAGGGACTGAGTTTTGTCATTAGAGAAGCTGAAGTTATTGGGCAGAGATTATTTCCGTTCATGGGAACCTTCTTTTTATTGGTGGCTAGTTTAACTTTGTTTGGTACTCAGCTAACTGTATTTGATGCTACTAGCCGTATTTTGACAGAAAATGCTGTATTAACTGCCTATCCTAAATTATCAGAGAAGCATATTCCTTGGATTTATTATCTGGTCTTATGGTTACAGATTATTGGTGGAATTATTATCTTCTCTCGTGGTTTTACCGAACCACTTCAGCTTTTGACAATTGCTGCGGTACTAAATGCTTTCGCCATGTTTGTTCATGTTGGGTTAACGCTATGGCTAAATCTCTCAAGTTTAGAGCGGCCATTGCGGCCTAGTAAGGCCCGCATTAGTTTAATGTTACTAGCTTTTCTGTTTTATGGTGGCTTTAGTGTTTATACGATTATTGATAAACTCATTGGCTGGGTAAATATTCAGAAATTTTTTCAAAATCTATTTTAGAATTCACTATTGAACCCATAGTCAGATTTTGATTAAATAGTTAATATGCTTGCTTCAGAAAAACAAACTCTGGTTTATCATAGGACAGATCAAAAAAATATTAGATCAATCAGCCAACAAGGATTACTTCTAGATGTAAATCCTTTGGATCGAGTCAGAACAACATTAGACGGTAATTTTGACGCTGTAGCTCCCGCTGGTCGGGTCAAAAGACGAGAGGCCATTTATGCTTCTGTCATGGATATTCCAACAGAGGATGATGAAATTTCGATTGGTATATCAGTAAATCAGTCAGATGTTTATGTCTATGATCAGAGTCATTACAATGAAGCCGCCGATTTATTGTGCCGAGGTGATCGCTCCGAGCTTCGATATTTAGCTAGAGAATATTGGCAAAGCGGGATGTCTTTAGAAAGATATCTTCATCGTAGACCAAACGGATTATGGGAGGTTTTAATTAGGGGACCGATAGATCGATCTAGATTAGTATTTGGACAAATTTAAGATTAATCGATTAAAAAGTTAATCCATTGGGACGGGTTGGAGGATGCCGACGTAGTTGCCCTCAGTATCTTCGAATGAAACGTATTGTCCGATTCCAGGGATATCATCAATTTTGCTATTTGCAGTCATACCGTCAAGGATTTTTCCGCCGGCTTCTTCAATTTGTTTCATTGCTTCTTCGATATTATCTACAGAAATTACTAAGTGAGGCATATTAAAGCCGGGTTTATCTGCGTAATCAAAAAAACCGCCGTTAATAGTACCAGGAGTCTTTGGCATGCCATTTTCTGTTTCAGTGGTTTCAGCCATGAGGTAATTACCCATCTCCTCACCAAGATGATTCATCTTCCAACCAAACGCTTTGTTGTAAAAATCAGCTACGCGTTTTTTATCTTTCGCTGGCATTTCAAAGTGAACTACAGGGTTCTTAGACATGAAATTATTGTATCACACGATAAAATTATTTTTTCTTCTTAGGTTTTGGTAAAGCTTCATATGATATCGAAGCCAGTTTTGACATAAAATCACAATCATCCCAATAAAATCAGGGAGGTGTATAATTCTCAGTAGTTTCTCAGGTTAAGATCGTAAATTATCAACATGAAAATATTTTTAGCATTATCAGCAGTTGTCATAATCCTGACCGTTGCAGTTGGCGGTATTTGGTATTCATATAAAAAGGGCAAGACTAGCGATCAACCAACTAGCATGTCGAAGGTAATTAATACAAACGTTACTGAAACTACAGTTGCTACAGCTATTCCCACTAATAGTCCGACCGGCACTTCAGCTAGTCAATCTGAATCTAGTTTATACACTTTAGCGGGGGTTGCCAAACACAATAATGAAGCTAATTGTTGGAGCGTGGTTAATGGTAAAGTCTATGATCTGACTAGCTGGATCAACCGTCATGAAGGTGGTGCAGATAAAATCTTAAGCATGTGCGGCCGTGATGCTAGCGCTGATTTTAACGGCGAACATTCCCGCGATCGCGAACCACAGGCAGAACTAAAAGCATTTTACTTGGCAGATCTGTCAAACTAATTTATGAATGAATGAATGGATGTTTGGATATTAAATTATTGTCACACAGATAAAATTATTTTTTCTTCTTAGGTTTTGGCATTGGTAAAGCATCATTTGAGATTGAAGCAAGTTTTGACATAAAATCGCGATCATCCCAGCGGCCTTCATCAATTAGCATATACATCTTAGCTCCGGGGTAGGGTGGCGCTTCTTCAAATTCTGGATAAAATTCTTTTGCCTCGTTGATCGGTTTAATAAATAAATTATCATCACAAACCAAGGCGAAAACTTTACCGTTTACATAAAGTGCATATTCACCAAACATCTTTCTGGTCGTGATAGTCCCAGCATCTGACATTTGTTCAGCAATAAAATCTACAGTGGACTGACTTGATGCCATATCTAATTCTAGCAAAAAAGTTTTTAATCCACATGATTAATCACGTGATTATTCATGTTAATATTAAGTTGATGCCCAATCGTAAAGGAAGCCAGAAGAATACTCGAAGTCTGACTAAAACTAGTCATGGAGGATTTGGTATCACTTTGCCTATTGATCTAATTCGCTTACTAGGTTGGCGACCACGCCAAAAACTCACTGTCACTCCGAAGGGAAAGAAACTAATCGTCAAAGATTGGAAGAAATAGCCTGGTTGGTTATTTCGTGCTAAAATATCCCTCATGAGCTTACGAGTAGGAATCGTCGGGTTGCCAAATGTTGGTAAATCTACATTATTTAATGCGTTATTAAAAAAACGAGTAGCACTTAGTGCTAACTATCCTTTTGCGACTATTGAACCAAATACAGGTATAGTTGCTGTTCCTGATGAAAGACTCGAAAAATTAGCTGAACTAGTCAAAGCCGAAGAAAAAATGGCTAGCTTGCCACCGTTAGTGCCTGCTGTAGTTGAATTCGTTGATATCGCTGGATTAGTTAAAGGAGCAGCGGAAGGAGCAGGACTAGGTAATCAATTCTTAGGTCATCTTCGTGAAGTTGATGCGATTGTTCATGTGCTACGAGATTTTGAAGACGACAATATTATTCGCGAGGGGAGTTTGGATCCACAGTCAGATCGTAATACCATCGAAACCGAATTGGCTTTATCAGATCTTCAGGTAATCGAAAAGTTAATCGCTAACCAAGAAAAACAAGCTAAGGTTTCTAAAGATCAACTCGAAACTGACAAGGTGATGATTCTTAAACAAATTCAAACAGAGTTAGAAGCTGGTCGAGTAGTTGGAAATTATCAAATCGGCGATGATCGGTTAAGAACCTGGTTTAAAAGCTTACCTTTGCTGACATTAAAACCAGCTGTGTATGTGTACAACGTTTCAGAAGATCAATATCAAGCTCAATTAGATCGACCTCTTAATGCGAATGAATTAGTTATCTCAGCCAAGATTGAAGAAGAATTATCTGAGTTATCTGATGATGAACGAATTGAGTATCTAAAAGATCTAGGAATTACCGAACCTGGATTGAATCGCTTAATTAAAAAGGCTTATCAAACTTTAGGTTTAGCTTCTTTCTTAACTGCTGGCGAAAAAGAAATTCGAGCATGGACGATTCAGCAGGGGAGTAAAGGTCCACAAGCTGCTGGTGCGATTCATACCGATTTTGAGAAAAAATATATCCGGGCTGAAGTGATTGAATACTCAAAACTGATTGAAGCCGGATCATATAAAGTCTCAAAAGAAAAAGGTTGGATCCGAACTGAAGGAAAAGAATATGTTGTTAAAGATGGTGATGTGATTGAATTCTTAATCGGAAATTAATCATATGAGTCTTGAATTGTTGGAGAAAGCCAAATCTCGAAACCATCTCATACCTGATTTGCTAGCGAATAAGTCCAATATTTCCCAGTCTAAACCAGTGGTGACCGCTGTAGTTAGACTTATCACTAAAAGTTTATTTCCCTCCCCAAAATTAATTGGTCAATCAAATGTTGATGCCGCCATCGAGCTTAGTAAAGATAATCCACTGATTATTATTGCCAATCATCAAAGTGATGCTGATACAACTGCTAAACGCTGGATATTAGAACATTATGGTTATCGTGATTTAGCTAATCGAATGGTCTATCCGGCTGGATTAAAAATGTATGAGCGGGCAGCCACCCGAGTGTTTATTAAAGCCGAAACAGTTGCCTATGTCGCCACTCCATACGATCTCCAAGATATCAACCATTGGCAAAATCATCCCGATTTATCTAATGAAGACCAACAAACTTTAGCTGATTATGAAGCAAATTGTAATAAACTTAACAGGTCATCATTGCGTGGTTTGACGCAACTTAGTAAATCTGGACATGTCGTAAGTTTGTATCCAGAAGCCACCCGGTCTAGGGATGGATTGATCATGAGGGCTCCAGCTGAAACAGTCGCTTATTTCCGCAAAGATAGCTATGTTTTGCCGGTGGTATTGACTGGACCTGCGGAAAATTTTCCACCAAATCGCCGTCCGACTTGGCGACCTACTCAGTTGACGATGCGGGTTGGCCGACCATTTGCAACTGCCGACATCTTAGAAGATTTTATGAATTTGAAATATCCGACAGGTATTAATAAAATCGATTTATTTATGGCTCAAATGGCTAAACTCAGTCCGGAAAGTGTCCGCCCAGAAGATCGTAAGTTTTACCAATATGTGCTAACACAAGTATAAATTTAAATGAATAAGGAAATTCCAAAATTTACGCCGGATCAATATAAACCGACTGCCGAACAATTAAAGCTCTTGACCGATATCTTAATTGGAGTTGGCAGTCTGGCTAGTGTCGGAGCTTTAAATAGAGGAGTCTATGATAATGATCTTGAAAGAGCGGCTGCGAGTGTGGCTTGTGCTGGGTTAATAGCTATTTGCCAATTAGGATTAAATCTTGAGAGAAGTCGTCGAAAAAAGTTGTTGGTTAATTGAAAATTCCAACCAATTTACAGTTTAGTAGATTTTTACTATGCTACTGGATATCGTGAAGACATCCAAGCAATCATTTGATCTATCTATTATTATTCCCGTCTACAATGAAGCGCGAACAGTTAATGAACTATTGGAGCAAGTTTATGATTTTGATTTAGGGAAAATTAAGCGGCAATTAATTATTGTTGAAAGTAATAGTCGAGATGGTAGTCGAGAAATAGTTTTAGAATTTGCCAAAAATAAATCTGATGTCACCATTGTTTTACAACCACGTCCGATGGGTAAAGGAACTGCTGTTCGTAGCGGATTAAAGTTAGCAGTTGGAGACATAATTCTGATTCAGGATGCTGATTTAGAGTATTCAGTGACTGATTATCCCAAATTATTACAACCAATCTTAGATGGACAAACAGATTTTGTTTTGGGATCTCGTCATTTGAGGTATCAACAACCACAACAGTGGGCAATTCGGAATTTTAAAGGTCGAGATAAGTTAATGGCGTTTATTATGAACATTGGCGGAGTGCTATTTCATGGATTTTTTAATTTTATTTATGGCACTAATTTATCTGATCCAACTACCATGTTCAAAGTTTTTCGCCGAAGTTTAATTCAGAAATTACATTTAACAGGAAAATATTTTGAATTTGATTTTGAGTTAGTTGCCAAATTAATTCGGACAGGACATTATCCATTAGAAGTTGCTATTCACTACAAATCACGTAGTCCTAGTGAAGGTAAAAAAGTTAGCGTTTCTCGGGATGTTATTCGTTGGTTTTGGGTGATTCTGAAGTATCGATTTTTACCCGTTGAAAAGCTGTAAATTTCTTTGGATAAATTAAAATCAAAAATATTATAGATCCCAAGACGCTAACTAATAATCCAACTTTATAAATATCTGCAGAATAATAAACTTCAACTTTATGCTGACCCGCTGGAACTGATACACCAATCATTGTTAAATTTACTTGATCAATGTCTGCATCATGACCATCAATTCGAGCTCTCCAGCCGGGATAGTAATTTTTACTAAAAACTAAATAACTGGCTTCTTCAGAGAAACTCACTAAAGATATTTCATTAGCAGTTTCTATAACCCGACTAAACTGAGTATTTGTAGAATATTCAGTTTGAGATTTATCGCCTAAGACAACTGCTTGTTTTTTAATATCAAAATCAGGATTAACTAAGTGCCCTTTTACTTGATCTGTACTGTTTGCATTTACCAATTTTTCGACTGACCAAAATCGATTTAAAGCATGCTTATTTTGATAAATCTGAACTTCTGCAGAGTACATTAATTGATATTGCTTTGGATCTAAATCAACTAAAGATTTAGTGATTACATAACGGACATTTAAAGCGTCAAAAAACTGATTGTTTTCAATTTGATAATCAACATCTTGTTGTTTTAAATCATCAATTAATGAAACCCCAGAAAGTCTATCTTTTAACGCTGGATATACGAATGTTTGAACATAGTCAAAATAATTTATTGGCCAAAGTGCAGATAAAAAGCGTATATCATCGATATTAAAAGCCGCAAAAGTATTGGGGAATAATTGCCCATCAATTGAAAAAGTTCTAAATAATCCCGGCTGATTATTTAACCAAGTCACATATGGGGGTTGTCGATAGGGATCGGCTAAATCACTCCGGTCTATGGAGTAAATAGGTATTAATAGCTCTAAGTAAATAATGGCAATTAATGAAATAACTGCCCAAGTCTTTTGTTTTTGAATGAAAAAGATCATGATCAAAATTCCAGCTATCAACCAGTAATAACTGGCAACTTTGTAGATAATGCTAACCAGTCCTGAGACATCTGGATATTGCCCAGTCAACCATAACGCTATGCAAACACTAATCAAAAATAGTAAAACTGACCCGATTAATTTTGGCAATGAAATTAATATTTTTTTATTAAATAAATCATTTATAAATAAACCGCTAATTATCACAATTACTAGATTTAAAAACGGTGCTAGATATTTGGATAAACTGATTTGATTAAACATTGGTAACAGTCCCCAATATTTTAAATATCCAAAGTCGTAAATCTTGGCAGTAATTAATATTGCGAGTAATCCGTAGATCCAATATCTTCTAAAATTAGTTACTAAAGCCATGACTGTTAGTAACCAAAGTCCTAATCCAAAATAAGTAATAATATAGCCGCGACTAAAGGGAATTCCCATTTGATCCGGAAAGAGGAGAGTCGCTAATCCAGATATTGGTCGCACTAACATTCCTTGTAGGTCTGCCGGACCATGACTATGACCTGCATTGATTAAAAACTCAAGTCCAGGTATCCAAAAAACAGCACTTATCATAAACGCTAAAAGATTAGCTCCGGCAAACCAGCCTAAAATCTGCCAAATCATTTGACGATTTGTTTGTAAAACTCGATAAATTAAATAAACTCCAGCAAAGACTAAAATCAAAAAGAGCGTTTCCGGATTTCCATGAAAATAAATGATAGTCAGCAAGCCAATTGCCCACATTCTATAGCGATGTTTATTTAATAAGAATAATTCGACCACTACTAATCCCCACGGAATCAATAAATCTGTTATTAAATGATCGATCGAAATTAATAAAACAAAGTAGCCGCTTAAGGCATATAAAGAAGCAGTCAGTCCCGCAATCACTGGCTGAACTTTTAACAATCTAAATAAAACATAAACTCCTAATGCTCCTAAAAATAATCGAGCTAAGAAAAAGAGATTCAAACCATATTGGCCAGGAAATAGAAAATTGAACCAATGTAGTGGATGAAATATTCCAGCTGAAGATAAATCAGCCATTAAGGGAAAACCTAAACCACTGTTATCATTCCAAAAAGGCAGAGTCCCTTGAGTAATCAGTTGATTTACTTTAGAAGTTAAGGGTTCTAATTGCCATGACGGTGCCCCAAAGTCTAAATAATATTGATGTTCATTGCCACGATGACAACAAAATTTCCAGGCTGGTCCCGGAGAAAATACGCCTTGAATCAAATTCGCTGAAGGTAAAAGTGTCTGACGGCCAGTAACTACCGCACCATACGGCAAAATGATCAATAAAGCGAGAACCAGTATTATCCAGAAGTTTATACTCCGCCAAAATCGACCTTTCATTGAGATTATTATAGCCAGAGATACTCACAAAAGCCTAGCTTTCATTATTAATATATACTGATTTATAACTGTTTCTTGTATTTTTCTGTAAATATAGGTAAAATAGCTTCGATGAACCAATATCAATTGACATTATTAATTAAAAATAGCCTCGAAGAAAAAGCTCGTGAAGAGATTTTAGCTGCAGTCACCAAAAACTTAGGTGAAATCACTAAAACTGATTTATGGGGTAAAAAGAAATTAGCATATCCAATTGCTAAGCAAGAAGAAGCTTATTTTGCTCATTATGAGTTCCAGTCTGATCCAAAAACTATTATTGGTTTAGACCGACAAATTAATTTAAACGAAAACATCATCCGTCACTTAATCGTGCGAGTTTAAACCTAGTAAATAGAAATTAGTGCAAGAACTTTTTTCTTGTATCTTTTCTCTTATTACTAATAAATAATATGGCAACAAGAAGCTGGAACCGAGTCGAATTAATTGGAAATTTAACCAAAGATCCTGAAATGCGTTTTACCCCTAGTGGCAGTGCAGTCGCCACATATAGTATCGCCACAAATCGAACTTATGTTGTTGAAGGAGAGAAAAAAGAAGAAGTTGATTATCATCGAATAGTTGCGTGGGGTAAGTTAGCTGAGCTCTGCAATCAATTACTTAAAAAAGGTAATCGAGTATTTGTCTCAGGTCGTTTGCAAAATCGAAGCTGGGAAGGTCAAGATGGCCAACAACGAAATACTACTGAAATCGTTTTAGAAGATATGATCTTATTAACTAGCCGAGGCGGCGAGTCAAATGAAGATTCATTTGCTCCTGCTGCTGCAGAATTTGGTCCAAGCCGAGATGCTGAAGAATCTCCAGCTCCTGCTAAGTCAGCCAAAGCATCAAAAAACAATACTGAAGCTACCGAAGATGTAGCTAAAGCTCCTAAAGAAGACGTCGACGTCGAAGATTTACCTTTCTAAGAAATATTCTGCCGCAGCTAGGTATGGTTCCTTTTTTCATTTAGTGTTTCTCCTGCCGTCATTGCGAAGAATGAAGCAATCATTTGTGAAATCTAATTCTTATATTTATATTATGACAAATTTTTCTAATTCAGTACTTTACGTGGGTGTAACTAGTAACTTACAAAAGCGAATTTATGAGCATAAAAATGATTTAGTTAAAGGATTTACTCAAAAATACCACGTTCATAAACTAGTTTATTTCGAACAATTTGAGGATATTGAACAGGCCATTTTACGAGAAAAACAATTGAAATCAGGATCAAGACAAAAAAAGATAAAATTGATAGAGTTATTTAATCCTGAGTATAAAGATTTGTATAAAGATATTTTTTAAACAATCAATGCAAAGATTGCCGCGTCGAAGACTCCTCGCAATGACGTAAACTCTATTATTAGCAGACCTGAACTATCGTCATTTGTATATTTTAAAAGAGTATTTACAGATGTACTTAATTAGTAAATTGAATCATCTTTTGCGTCATTGCGAGGTACGAAGCAATCTATACCCTAAACTGGCACATAGCACGTAGGGTGTGGGTGGTTGGCAATCCATGTCTTTCCATAAGCCATCTCCCACGCGCCATTAGCAATCATTTATATAGATTTCGGATCGCGTCCGGAATGACAATATCGATGTCATTTATTCCTAGCTCTTGCTCGTTGAACCTAAATCAGTTATAATTCCTAAGTTATGATAACTAAGTCAACAAAATCATCTAGAACAAGTAAAACAGCAGCCGATGCTGCTAAGCCAATTGTTCGAGCTAAAAAAGTCTGTCAGTTCTGCACTAACAAAACTGAACCCACATATACTGATTCAGCAACTTTACGAAAATCAATGTCAGACCGATCAAAAATCATTGGTCATCAACGATCTGGAGTTTGCAGCAAACACCAACGCCGATTATCTTTAGCTATCAAGCATGCTCGCCATTTAGGCTTACTTCCATTCACTACACAACTCTAATTTTTGCTTACTTTGGTCAGCTAACTTGACTAGTCTATTTAACCCTGAGACAATCTCATCTAGCCATTTATGTCTCAACTGTCCGGGATTTTTGAACGTTTTACCAACCTTGAACAACTCAACGCTGAGTTGGTGATTCGTTGGTTGCCTTTTAAAGCTAAGCCAGTCGATATCGAAAATATTATTGCCAACCGACGACTTTATCCACAAGCAATTCCAGTCAGTGTTCAGGAAATGGAGGTTGATTTAGCAATCCTCAGAGAAGCTATCAGGATAAATCCTCATTTAGTTTATAACCATAATTTGCGTAAGATCACTATTACCGAAGACTATGTAGTGAGGTTTACACCGCTTAATGCGTTGATTACGGCAATTATTGATGGTTTAGATCTGGAAGGGGCAAACCAACTATTAATTAGAAAACCTGATGCGAGTACTTCAAATGGCAGTATTATTATCCCTACCGACTTACCTAAATCTGGCAATGTTACTATTCAGGTCGACCAAACCTCAAAAGAATATGCACTTGGCACAATTGCGGCTATTCAACTCACTGGATCAGGCCATGAGATCAAAATCGGTAAACATAGTTTCCAAGCAACAGGAGGAGAGTTAGGAGTTTTAGTAGACCTGAGGAGAATAAAACATGACAAATGATCTATTTTTAGCAGCCAATTGTCGACCACGGATTCATCTTAACGCTGCTACTAGACTGACTCAATATTTAGGAAATAGCTCCCAAATTAAAGTGACCGTGGGTCAAGCAGTAGCGCCGCATGATATATTAGGCACTTTTGAACAAACATCAGGATTTTTCTCAATTAATTTGGCAAAAAAACTTGGTGCTTCAGCGAAAGAAGTAGGAACCTTATTAAAAAAACAGCTTCAGGACAGAGTTTATCAAGGAGAGTTGCTAGCAGAGAAAAAGAGTCTGTTCGGGAAATCAGTTGTAACTGCGCCAACTGACGGAGTTATCGAATCTTATAATGATAAAACTGGAGATTTAAGACTTAAATATTTTCCAAAAATTACCACTGTTACTGCAGGAGTTTATGGAATAGTCGATTCAGTTAATTCTGAATTAGGTCAAGTTCATATTAAAACTATTGCTCATCAAATCTATGGAGTATTAGGATCTGGGCATCAGCGTATGGGGTTATTAAGAATACTTAACGGTCGAGCCAATTTATTCCAAAATATTCCCATTAACTATGATAATCATCAACAGATTTTAGTTACAGGTGCGCTAATAGAAGAGGAGTCTTTAAAACAAGCCATTCAAGCTGGTGTGTCAGGAATTATCACTGGAGGTATTAATTACTCTCATTACAAACCACTAATTAATCCTTTTGAAACCAAAAATAATCAGGTCACTGATCATGGTGTCTCTATTTTAGTCACCGAAGGTTTTGGAGCTCTTCCGATTGCTAATGATATCTTCGAATTATTGCAACAGCATCAAGATAAATTTGCTTATATCTCAGGATTTCCTCCCAAAATTTTATTGCCAACCGCTACTCCTGATAGTATAATCAGTTTGCGAAATATTGTTCTGCCACCACCAGAACAGGATCAGCAACTGCCAGAAGTTGAAGTTCAAGCTCTCGACATAGGGATGAAAGTAAAAGTCACCTATGCTTCTTTTATCGGCGCAGTTGGCGAAGTTGTTGCTATTGATCAAACTCCAAGTCTGATTGAGTCTGGTATCAATACTTATCTGTTGACAATAGAGATCCCAGGTCGCAAAATTAAGGTTCCGTATCCCAATGTGGAGATAATTAAATGAACATTCATCCTCAAATAAAAAGATTTAACATTATCCCGATCTTACTAATCATTTTGGCATTCGTTCTAGGCTGGCAAATTGGTCATCGAGATTTTAAAGCTAAATGGACAAATAATAAGTTTGATCTTCAAGTCGATAATCGACAACCACCTAGTCAAG
The DNA here is from genome assembly GCA_964441115.1 of uncultured Gammaproteobacteria bacterium. Lineage (GTDB taxonomy): Bacteria > Patescibacteriota > Microgenomatia > Daviesbacterales > UBA10151 > CAYTXH01. The sequence goes on from CAYTXH010000007.1 coordinate 30,057, forward strand.
TTAATCTTGATTTTAGTTTATTCTGGGATGTTTGGAGTTTACTTTCAAAAGAATATGTTGATAAAAAAGCGATTGATGCTCAAAAGATGTATTACGGAGCAATCCAAGGTATGGTTGCTGCTTTAGGCGATCCGTACACAGTTTTCTTGCCACCTGCTGCTCAAAAAAGTACTAAAGAAGAACTTGGTGGAGAGTTTGAAGGTGTGGGTATGCAACTTGGATATAACAAAGATAAAAGATTAGTTGTTATCGCACCATTACAAGGAACTCCTGCGAATAAAGCTGGAATTAAACCAGGTGATTTTATCGTTAAGATTGATGATAAGGATGCGGGTGGTTTATCTCTTCCAGAAGCTGTAAATATTATTCGGGGTACTAAGGGTACTAAGGTAAAAATTCAAATTTACCGAGAAGGTGATAAAGAACCAAAAGATCTTGAATTAACTCGTGATGTGATCGTTGTTAAGAGTGTTGAATTATCAAAGAAGACTACCACAAACGGTAAAACTATAGCTTATATCAAATTATCTAGATTTGGCGAAAAGACCTTTGAAGAATGGGATAAAGCTGTCTCTGATGCTTTAGCGATGGCGCCACAAGGTGTAATCGTTGACGTTCGAAATAACCCAGGTGGATTTATGGAAGGGGCAGTTTATATTGGATCAGAATTTATCTCCAGTGGTAATATCGTCTTACAAGAAAACTCCTCAGGTGATAGACAAGGATTTCCAGTCAAGAGACCGGGTAAATTACTCAACTTGCCTTTAGTAGTTTTGATCAATAAAGGTTCAGCTTCAGCTTCTGAAATCGTTTCTGGTGCAATTCAAGATAATAATCGAGGTAAATTAGTTGGAGATCAGTCTTTCGGAAAAGGCACAATTCAGAATACACAAGATCTCCCTGGAGGTACTGGAATTCACATTACAATCGCTAAATGGTTAACTCCAAACGGTCGATGGATTCATACCACTGGCTTAACACCTGATGTTAAAGTCGAATATGGTGATGATGAAACCAAAGATATGCAACTCGAGGCTGCTTTGGCTGAGCTTGATAAATAGACAGGTAGACTCTTAGACAACTAGACTATTAGACAACGAGAGAAATAGACAGTCTATAAATCTAATTATTCTCCAAGTCTAAACATCTATAATCTATCAATATTTTCAGCTAATTCTCAGAAAAAATAGTGTATAATATTTTATCGTATGGGACAGTCCAAGGTTATTATCGCAGCTATAATCGGTATCTTAATCGGCTTAGGAATCTTTTCTTTAATTAGTAATGGCCAAATTAAATTACCAGTTAATCTGAATTCAAATATTACTGCTCCTCAAGTAACTAATAATCAAACGAGAACTATTCTTCAGGAGGAAAATGCCATCATTGATGTAGTTGATAAAGCCTCTTCTTCAGTGGTCGCCATCGGTATTACTCAACGGCTGGTTAATCCTTTTGATCCGTTTTCATTACCTAGACAAAGAGATAGCACTATTGGTACCGGCTTTGTCGTTTCCCAAGAAAAAGGAGTAATTGTGACTAATCGTCATGTTGTTGATGACCCAAATGGTAAATATAGTGTTGTCTCTAAAGATGGCAAAAGTTACGAAATTGAAAAGATTTACCGTGACCCAAACTTGGATTTAGCCTTAGTTCAGGTTAAAGGATTAGACTTGCCAGCTATTGAATTGGGTGACTCTTCAAAATTAAAGGTAGGGCAAGTAGCTATTGCTATTGGTAATGCTTTAGGCCGATTTAGTAATACAGTTACTACTGGTATTGTCTCTGGATTAGGTCGAGCGGTTATTGCCGGTGATCCATTCGGCCAAACCGAACAATTAGATAATTTAATCCAAACTGATGCCGCAATTAATCCTGGAAATTCTGGCGGTCCATTGTTAAATTCAATTAGCCAAGTTATCGGTGTGAACGTTGCAACCACTGAAGGTGCTCAAAATATCGGTTTTGCTATTCCAATTAATTCTGTAAAAGCTATTGTCG
>CAYTXH010000008.1:0-26565 GCA_964441115.1 uncultured Gammaproteobacteria bacterium
ATGGTGTTGTTGGTAAAGCCTTAGAACATGGTTTTAAAGGCGAACCAATTTTCATCTATGATAAATATCAAGACACAGCTACCTTAGAAGAGGTTTGTCAAAATAGTGAATTTATCTTTTTAGGTTTACCAACTCCAATCTTTTCTGATGAATCAGGGATTGATCTCTCCATTGTTAATTCATCTGTCGCAGAGATTGCTCCTTTAATCGCCAATACTGACAAAATCTTGATTATTAAATCAACTGTTATTCCGGGGACTACCCGCCGACTATCTCAAGAATACCCAGATGTAAATTTTGCTTTTAATCCTGAATTCTTAACTGAAGCCAATTTCTTAAATGACTTTATGAACGCTGATCGAACTATCATCGGAGCTGAAAGTCATGAAGTTTCAGAACGAATGGCTGAGTTATACAAAAAACACTTTCCTAATCAAACAATCTTCCAAACTGATCCAACTACCGCTGAAATGGTTAAATATATGGCTAATTGTTACTTAGCAATGAAAGTTACCTTTGCGAATGAGATGTCAGATCTTTGCGAAAAACTAGAGATAAATTATCCAGAAGTTAAAACTTTAGTTACTCAAGATCGCCGAATTTTCGATTCACATCTGGATATCACTCCACAAAAAGGTTTCGGTGGTAAATGTTTACCAAAAGACTTATTAGCACTTCGCGCATTAGCCAAATCATTTGAGATTGATACTACAATTTTAGATGCTGTTTGGGATAAAAACAGCAAACGTGTTGCTTTCCGAGATTGGGAAGGTATCAACGGCGCAGTTACTAAAAAATCAGATTCCGAAGCTAACTAATTCTCATATTTGCACTCTAGGCCTTTTTCTGCTAAAATAGAATTGTTCAAGAAAGGAGAACCCTCCACTTGAGTAAAGAAGTCGGAGTTTCTACATCTACAATTAGCCGAGGAATATCCTCTCCAGCTAGAGGCCTTTCTTCTTTAAGATCCACATCAGTTCCACTAGCCCAATTTAAAGCCCCTACAGCACCAAGACCAATCAAATCATTATCAACTTCTGAGATTCGTTCATTCTCTAAACCACAACCATCTAAATTAGATCGAGTTTTCGGACCAAAACTAGATCTAGCCAAAAGTTATCCAATCAGTGCACCGAAAACTAGAATATTAGATCGAAGTCAAATCCAAGCCATTTCCAGAAAATCAAACTTACCAAAAGTAGAATCAATCAAACTAAATCCACCTAAGATAATTAATCGCCAAATTAATCATCCCAATATAAATCAGTTCAACAAGAAACTTAATGCTAATCCAAAAATAAACGAAATCAACTTTAATAAACCATCGCTAAAGAATATTCCTCAAAACTTAAAACATATGGATTCAGCTCCAATCAATCAAATAGGTAAAAAACTAAATCTTAATCGACCAATAACTTCAGATAACATCAATAAACCAGTTACTGAATTAAAAGCCATTGCTAAAGTTAATCAACCAAAAGTAGTTATCACCGAGAATCAACCAAAGCGCATTGAGATAAAGCCAATTAATCCACCAAATCAATTATTAACACCAAAAACAATTGAAGCCCAAAAGGCTAAAGCATCACTCCAATTAAAAACTCAGGAATCAATTCGCGTAAACCCAAAAACAATCAATTTTGAGAGACCTTTAGAAATCACCAAATTATTAGAAAAAACTAATCCAGTTATAACCAAAGCTATCCCAGAAACTACTCTTCGACCAGAGCAACGACAACACATATTAAATAAATTAATTAATCAAGCAATCAACCAAGAAACTATCCCAACTTTAAAAACATCCTCAATCTCTATAACCGAAACCAAAGCTGATCTAGATCAAGCAAAACTAACAACTCAAAAATTAATTGCCGCTGGAATTGCTCCCGAAGCAGCTCAAAAATTAGTTAGCAAATCATTAAAATTTGAATTTCTAAGAACTGCTTATCAACTTCAACAATCTGAAAATAAAACTAATCACCAACCAGATACCGAAGATCTGATAGTAGCCACTTTAGTCAAATTAAAAATTAGCAAATATCTACAACGACGAGTCTTAACTCGATCTATTCAACGCCACTATCCAACTGAAAACAATCGTTATCACACTTGGAGAACTTTAGCGGAGCAACAAATAGATCAAGATAATTCTGATAAAATCTCCGGTCAAACAATTATTAATTCTTTACCAGCTACTAGACCTGAAGCACTGATTAGTCCACTCTTACAACCAAATAGATACGATGGCTTACTTGAAGATGCCCATCAACAAATTGCTAAGAGAAACTACAGTTCTTTAACAGAAGCTGAAAATCACTTTCACTCCTTAATGGAACATCATCCAGCTGCTGAAGAAGTTGAAACAGTTAGCACAGAACTAATCTCTGAAGCTCAAATTCAAAGAATTATCCGCGGCAAACTAAGCCGACAAGAATTAGATCATTTATTATCAGAGATGGCTACAGAACTTGGTTATCCTAATCTCCGCTTTTGATTGGTTATTACTTTTACATCATCTAATAAATCACTATAATCTATGAATGAGAAATGAATTTTCTTCACTCGGCATCCAAATCGCCGTCTATCTACCAGATAAAAAATTAACCAATCAAGAGATCGCCGAGTGTAAACCAAATGGAAAAAATATCACTTCAGATGATATCAAACGAAAAACAGGTGTCGAATTTCGCAGTCTAGCAGCTAACATCGATTCCCCATTAACTTTAGCTATCAATGCATACCAACGACTACCCTCTCATTCCCCAAATTATAGTGAAATTTCTTTCTCCACCAGCTATCCGACTGGTGAGCATTTAGCTACAAATTTTCAAAATCAAATTGGAGGTCAAGCTGATTCACTTATTGATATTCACTATGCTTGCAGTGGTGGTGCTGTCAGTTTAGGTAGACTATCACAAAATTCAACATCTCTCCCCCGTTTACTTATTTGCTCAGAAATTTACACACCTACCATGCCAGATTTACTTAAAGGAGAAATCGATCCTGCCATGTCTCAAACTATTTTTACGGATGGAGCTACTGTCGCTTTAATAAATCCCACCCGAGTTATCGCCTCTGAACCAATTTATCATGTATTTCCTCCAGAGTTAGCTCCGGCAATTTGTATGCCAGTAAACTACAACTTCAATCAATCAGGGTCACGATCTTATATAGATATTCCTCAACCATCTAATCAAAAATTCACTATGGACGGACCCCAAGTTTACCGCACCATGGTCAATACCATTCCTGAGCTAGTATTAGAAGCACTTGATGCAGCAAAGATGAATCCTTCAGAAATTAAGGCGGTTTTATTACACCAAGGCAGCCTAAAAATGGTCGAAGGAATTGCTAATCGTTTAGGAATACTTAAAGACCGTTGTATGCTCGACATTAATGAAGGCAATCTTTCTTCGGCATCAATCTTTAAAGCCTTAGCCAAAATGATTGCTAATGATCAAATTAATCCTGAGGATAAAATCGCCTATTGTGGTTTTGGTGCTGGATTATCGGCTGTCGCCGGTACTCTAAAATTTTCTTAACCAGAATACAAATTAATTACCGTAGACTTTTGAATATTCACCAAACTGAATATATACATCCTCACCTTCATCACGCTGCGCAAATTTTACTAAGATTCTACCTTTCCCACCAATTTTAATTTTTAAATAGCCATCAAAAGGTTCTCCCTGAACCATAGCAAATCGACCAAATAGTTGAATCAGCTGTTCCCGATTTAATGAGCAAAGCCAATCAATTTTAGTTTTCAAAACCTCTTCACTAATAGGTGTTTTAGATGTTCGTACTATTTTAGAAAATGCCTCATTATCTAGTTCATCAAAGGAAATTAATCTACCGCGGGAATGAATCCATGCAGATCTTTGTGCAGATTTTTGATTTTCTGACAAAGTTTCTGTCTCTTTTTGAAACCGATCTAACCTATCTTCAGTTCTCGGAATGTCAGTCTCACTTTCACTAACATTAGTTTTATCAAATAGAAAATCTGGATGAATTGTTTTTCTATAAACACGATACATTCTCCGTGCATCAACACCTTTAGCTAATTCATATCGAGTAAATAATCTTGCTACTTCATCAGGATTATCTTTAAAATCAATTACGGCCTTCATTAACACTCTATCTTGGCTCTCAAAGAGCCAATTAGTTTCAGCACTAGTGAGATTAGATATCGAAGCTGATAATTCGTTATGAGAAGCGGTCGTAATAGCATCATCTTCAGTCGAACTTTGAAATTCTGCCAACAGATGGCGACCCTCAAAAAATTGATAATTTAACGAATATAAAGGCAATACTCTATCTGCTTGACGTTTTAATCCTAAACTCCATAAAAGATCAAAAAGTTTAGTTTTTAATCCGCCGTGTAGATATGCAGTTTCTACAGATTTTAATTTCTTAGATAAAGCTTTTAAATCAGCTTCTAATAACTGACTTTTCGCGAAACGTGTCCGTCGATTCAACTGAGCAGAAGCTAATAGTGCTTCGTACTCTGCTTGCTTTATCATCACCGCATCAACTAATTGCTGATATTCTGGTTTAGCTTTAAAAGCTACTCTTTGTTTTACAAACTGAACTTTTTTCTCAAACGCTAATAGCCCAGTACTTATTAAACTATTTGGAGCAGCGAAATCTTTACTTTCTAAATTTCTCATGGCCGTATTATATTATTTATATAAACCTATAGTCAAATAAACGGGCCGCAGCATGAAATAATAGATAGCCCTATAGTTGATAAATTGGTCTAAAAATAGTATAATCTCCAGCGATGAAACACAATTTTGATGTAGATCATTTAGCAAATATTGAAGTCGAAAAACTCCGCCAAAAGCAGCGGGAAATGAATCCACCAGCAAATATCGACCGTCGGCTATTAATAGCCGGATTAGCAGCAATCGGTGCAAGTGCTTATTTCGGAGCAAAAGCAATCGATGAAAATTACAATCCATATTGGCAAAATCCAGAAGCTAGTTATTTATGGGATGTCATTAAAAAACAGCGTTCATTTCAAAAAAGTTTTGTTAAATATGACATACAACAAGAACAACAAAGGTGGCGTTCTACTAACTTTAAATCCGTACCAGATAATTTAACGGAAACTGCTCGAACTAATGAAGTCAGAGACCGTCTAACTCAAGTAAACAGCATACTTTCACAAGATCCTTATTCCCAAGATGGAAAGTTTTACTTCGTTAACTTCAATAACTTACTATCGAATAGAGGTTTAATCGAACCAGCTAAATCTTCCGAACCATTTCCCCTATCTATTAGAATCACCTATAACCAAGGAGTTCGAAGCTTCATTCTAGACTACAATCCTAAAACAATTCTTAGTTTGTCTCCCCGAGCCTTAGCTGGATGGATGTCATTTGCTAACGCTTTACCCTATACTGCTGAAGATAAATTTACCACAGGATCATACCTTCCAGCTTTCGGTGCCATGGCTATGTTATATACCGATCTTTGTAGTATGACCAATGAAATATTTGGGATTGGAGAATCTGATCAATATAAAATTGCCTCAAGCTTTTACAGATTAGGAGCGACTAGTAATTCCAACGGCTGGAAAGCTTATGTTGAGTCTTTACGCCAGAGAAAGCCGTTTATTTAACCGGATTACAGATTTTACAAATACCTAATTCTTCTAATTTCTCTAAATAATCAATTACAGTATTAATAAATTCTGAGTGACTCCAAGTTAAAGGTGTCGCAGACAACGCCTCCCCAGTATATGGATTTAATTGTTCCGGCAAAATCCCTGAAGGCAAAGTATATTTAACCGCCCAATCTAACCAATCTTTAACTGGCTTCAGATCTTCCTCAGATTTGGCAGAAGCTGCTTGATATTGGGCATACCATAACGAATTAATAAACCATGGATTTCCAGGCACATCTTGAGAAATTCGGAAATAATAATCGCTATCATTTCTCGATAGCCCACCCACTTCTGTATCCACATTTAGTTTCTGTTTAGTATAGTCAAATGCCCGTTTCAATCTCGGATCATCAACCTCTAATACTCCAAACCGAAACACACCATAAGCACTAGAAATATCAACTGTTCGGTCCACTTCAACCTGACCATCGTCTTTCAAAGTCACTGATTTATAAAAGAATCCTGATTCTTCATCATAAAGATATTTTAATAATGCTTGTTTGACCTCAGATGCCGCTTTTTTATATCTTTCCTCCGATTCAGTTTTACCCAACATTTTGGCAAATTTTGCTGCTGCCATAAACGCACCATAAACTGAAGCCACAGTAAAAGTATGACTCCCCCATCGTTCCTCCCACAAATCATAGCTAGGCTTTGGCAAACCTGAAGCTTCATCCCGATAACTAATCATCCATTCCACTGATTTTTTAATCAAAGAATTATAAATAGTTTCAATATATTCCAGATCTTTAGTAATCGAGAAATATTTACCCAAAGCAAAAATAATTGTCGCTGTTTCATCTTCTTGAATAGGTAATTCAATCTTGCCGTCTTTTACCCATGGATGCCAGGTACTACCTAGAGAAAAATCTGGTAAATATTTATGGAAGAAATATCCTTCATGCGAAATTGTGTGATTACAAAAATCAAAAAATCTCCTAGCGGCATTTGCATCACCAGCTCTTGCTAAAGCGAAAGAAGTTAAAGCTCCATCTCTGGGCCACATGTAAGCATATGTATCACGTCCACTAGTAATCATATCCGAATCAGCTGAAGCAATAATCGCACCTCGATTATCGACATGAGTTCGAATCATTAACAATGATCTCTTAAATAAATTGGCCACTGATTGATCCAACCCCATAAAGATAAAATTCTGTCTATTTGCCCATGCTTTCCAAAAATCCGCAGTTGTTTTAATCAAATGTTGTGGAGTCCGCTGTAAAACATAACCATTCAGCTCAAAAACTTCCTCAAAAAACTTGGCAGCTGCTACCCAATAGTAAGCTGCCTTAGATTGCCCACCATCTAAATCTAACCAAACTGAAATTGTCGAATCAACCATTCCATGCTCAACTGGATTCTTCGATAAACTACCATCTTCAGCATCTCTAAAAGTGCCATCCTTACCTTCAATTCGAAAAGCTCCAACTGTATATTCATCAAATGATTTATACCCTGGAACTACCTCTTGATCAGATTGAGCAACTAATTCCATTTCTGTAACTGCATTTACTAAAAAAACCCTCTGCCCACGGTAATGAATCACCGCATTATATCTGGGATCAAAATAAGCAGTATCACCACTGTTATTTTCTAAAATATCAAATTGTTGATGGAAAAATAACCGGATTTGACGTTGATGATCAAATAAATTTGTCACCATCACTTGTCTTAAATAAATATTTGTCTCGTTATAAACTACATCTTTAAATTCTAATTTTATACCCAGATCCTGATTAACAGCAGTAGTCTCACCAACTAAAGTATCCTGTTGATAATTAACCTTAACTTCCCATTTACCATCATCAATCCAACTTAATGTCCCATCAACCCAAGCTCCTAACTTATGAATATAATCTTGACCAACATGATTTTCTAAACCCACATAAGGAAAATAAAAATCTTTGACTTGACCAAATTGGTCATATAAAAGTAATAAGTTACCGTTTCCGAGGGCAAGGTGTCTGGGCATATTTTTATTTAGCTAATTTTTTAAACCAAACCATCTACCAAGCAAACCTCGGTTATCAGCAACGGTCTGGCTAACTGTTCTTTTTGGACTATTATCAAGTCGCAATCTCAAATCATGAATCGCATTCATATAAGCAATAAAAGCTTCATAAGGTGAATTATACGGATTAAAATATTTATGAACATCTCCATCATTAAAGAATTTAGTACACATATAATAGAAATGATCTGAAGTTTGTAATCGCCGCCAATCTTCTACTAATTGCTCATCCTCAGTTTCTAACACCTGTTTCTCCATTCCATAGACACTTCTCAACGCATCATGCTGAATTGGATTGGATCTCCACGCCGAAAGATCTCGTTCCATATCTGCCCAAGAAATATAATTATGTACATCTAGTTCTGATTTAACATCTAATTTTCTAACAGCTTCAGATGGCGTTAAGAAACAATTATCTGGATGCTTTAAAACTTCTCCTGGTAATGCTCGTAGAAAATCGAAAATCCCTGTATCTGCCCACTGATGTTCCCCAAAGGTTTCATAATCCATAAACAAATTAATAATCTCACCACTCCCATTTAAAGCGGACACCCATTGGCCAAATTTATCAGCTGTCAGTGGAAATTCAGTCCAATCCCGAGAAGAGAATCTAAAAGCAATATCATCAGACAACTTATAATTTTTCAGCAATAATTTAATCTTCTTGGCACCCTTCGGCTGATAAACAAAATTTGGGCTTCTCCATTCCATAACATGATCTGCACCTTCCGCTAATATACCTTCATACCCCATCGACTCAACATAATTACCAATTTCATTGTTATAAATTAACTCAGTATTTCGAAATACTTTAGGCTCAACCCCGAACAATCTTTTGACTAACTGACGATGTTTCGTTACCTGTTTTTTAAATTCATCTTTCGAATAAAGATATGCTAACGAGTGATAATAAGTTTCCTCCAAAATCTCCACCCGCCCCATCGAACCCTCTGGCTGACCTTCCATACCCAATTTGACTAAATCTTGAAACGACTTTAAAGCATCAGGGAACCACTTCTCCAATTGTTCTAAGAAGACTCCCGATAATGAATAACTAACTTTAAATTCTGGATATCTTTGTAGCAACTCGTAGATTAAGGCATTAGTTGGCAAATAACATTTATTAATAACCCGCTCTAAAATATATTTATTATTTAAGCTACTCTCTGAATTATCATTAAAATAGTCATGATCATGACCAACATCAAAAGCGCGATATTTTTTAACACGCCATGGTTGATGAACTTGAAAATAAAAGCAAATGGCAGGCATATTATTATGTTACGGTAATTGCTGGTTTAAAACCAGTTACCAACCTTTCATATAAATTAGTTACTTTTTTAGCAGCCTCACTCCAACTCAATCTCTTAGCATCTAACTTACCATTATCACCAAGACATTGCTTTAATGACATATTTACTACTACGCCTAAGATCTTATCTGCCATATCATCGATATCCCAAAAATCAGCCTTTAGTGCATGAGTTAAAGCTTCTGAGATGCCTGATTGCTTTGAAACCAATACTGGAGTGCCATTAATTAGTGATTCTAGAGGTGTAATTCCAAAAGGTTCGGAGACAGATGATAAGACGAATAGATCGGCTGTTCGATACATTCTTGTTAGATCATCTCCACGCAAAAAGCCAGTAAACATCACTTTATCAGAGATCTGTAAATGAGCTGCCTGCTGAATAATCTGATGCTCCATATCTCCAGCTCCAGCAATTATGAAAATAACCTTATCCTGACATTCTAGAACTCTCTTGGCAGCTTGCAGGAAATAATCTGCACCTTTTTGCATCGTAATCCTACCCACAAATAAGACAACTTTATATCCCGCCTCTTTCAATTTCACAATATTATTGAATGGATTCTCAATCTCTGGATAATCTCGCTCTTCAATCCCGTTCCAAACTACTTCAATTTTAGATTCTGGAATACTATAACGTGTCATCACTATCTGCTTTGTGTAATTTGAAACCGCCACGACTTGATCCGCCTGTTCCATTCCATATTTCTCAATATCATAAATTCGTTGATCTACATGTTCTCCAGATCTATCAAATTCTGTTGCATGAACATGCACAACCAATGGTTTACCTGTTAACTTTTTAGCTTCAACCCCAGCTAAAAATGCTAACCAATCATGCGCATGAATCACTTCAAAATCTTCTTTTTGAGCTACGGATCGAGCATTTATAGCATATCGACATACCTCTTCAAATAAATTATTTCCATAATTACCATCTTTATGAAGGGTTCGTTCTAAATAAGAAGTGGCAGTAGCATAAGGGAACAACATTGAATTTAACTCGGTAACATTTACGGAGTTATCGGCAAAGACTAATTTGGTGAAGTTAGCGTCCACGTTAAGACGCTTAGGCAGGACGAATGTTATTTGTAGCTGATTCTCTGCGAGTGCTCTGGTTAATCCAAAACAAGCGACTCCCAATCCGCCACTATTGTGTGGTGGGAATTCCCACCCAAACATTAATATTTTCATTAGGGCATGATAAAAAACCAAGTATTTCTACTCGTCATGACCTTTGTTCTTTACTCATTATGAAACATGAATTAGTAACTAGCAATAGGAAAATAATTAGTATCTAAAATAGGTTGTAATATCAAAAAAAATTTTCTTCTACGACAGGCTCAACCCTTTCCCATATCTCTTATGCCTTGTCTCTTGTCTCCTGTCACTTGTTACCTGCCTCTTGTGCCTTCCCCACAACTTCCGTGAAAAACCGTGAAAACTATTATTTTTTACGTGTAAAAGTAGCTTATCCTAACCTTAGACAAGGCTAGTTATTAAAACGTCTGATAACTCCGACACAGCGACCCTGAATTTTGATATCTGTCGCATAAATTGGTTGCATCGTAGAGTTAGCTGGCTCCAAACGAACTCGAGTCGCTTCCTTATAGAATCTCTTCAAAGTTGCCAGCCCTGTATCAAGCAAAGCTACGACAATATCTCCATCATGAGCGACTGAAGTCTCTTCAATGATTACAAAATCTCCATCTAAGATTCCATCTTCAATCATCGAATCACCTTTAACTTGCAACACAAAAGATTGTCTCTTATCGGATAAATGAACTGAGTTTGGAGCCACAGAAATAGTAGCGTCCGGATCAGTATAAGGCATGATCGGTTGACCAGCGGCAATAAAGCCCAATACTGGCAGCTCTATATTTTTGAGCTCATTGGCAATCTGATTATCTAGCACTTCAATCCCCCGGACTGCTCCTTCAAATTTCCGGATGATTCCTTTGCTAACTAATGCCTGCAAATGCTCATGAACTGTCGCCAAAGATGAAACTCCTAAATACTCAGCAATTTCAGCTAAAGTAGGTGAATATCCATATTTATTAATATACTTGCGAATATATTCTAAAATTTGTTTTTGACGTCGATATAAGGTTACTGGCATATTTTATGATCTCCCTAATTAAGTCTTTTCGGGTTATCTATGCATTAATTTACCAATAAAAACCCGAATCTGTCAACTACCACAAAGTAGATCAATTTAATAATTAGTAATTAGCGACTAGCTGCTAGCTACTACACCCTAACCCCTACACCCTACATGCTATTAATGCTATACTACAGAAATGGATTTAGCCAACTTACTACACGGAGACCTTCGAACATTAATCGAAACAATTGGTTACATCGGTGTTTACGCTATTATTTTTGTTGAATCAGGATTATTAATTGGCTTCTTTCTCCCAGGTGACAGTTTATTATTTACCGCTGGTTTCTTAGCATCACAAGATTTCTTTAATATCTATTATTTAGCGATCGGTTGTTTTATCGCCGCCGTCACAGGAGACTCTGTCGGCTACTATATCGGCCACAAATTTGGTCGAAAACTATTCAATCGCGAAAATTCCAAACTCTTTCATAAAGATCACCTAGTCAAAGCTCAAGAGTTCTACGATAAACATGGTGGAAAAACTATTATTCTAGCTCGATTTATTCCTTTGATCCGAACATTTGCTCCAGTGGTCGCAGGCATTAGTAATATGAACTACACCTCGTTCTTACTTTATAATGTCGTTGGTGGATTTTTATGGGCAGTCGGCCTTTCCTTTGCTGGTTATTTCTTAGGATCACTCATTCCAGACGTAGATAAATATCTTTTGCCAATTATTTTAGTTATTATTTTTGTTTCGGTTGCTCCTGGAATTTATCATACACTCAAATCACCTTCTAATCGCAAAAATTTACTTAAGATGCTAAAACTCAGTAAATAATATGCTTTACTTAGTGCCTACACCAATTGGCAATCTTCAAGACATTACCTTACGTAGTTTAGAAATACTGAAAACAGTTGATGCTATTATTTGCGAAGATACTCGTCGCACAGGTCAATTACTTCATCATTTTGAAATTAAAAAACCGCTGTTAGTTTTAAATGATTACAATGAATCTCTCCAGTTTCAAAAAATCATCGCCGAACTTCAAATGGGTAAAAACTTAGCATTGGTGTCAGATGCTGGAACTCCGTTAATTTCTGATCCCGGTTTTAAATTAGTTCGCGAATGTCGCCAATTAGAAATTCCAATTGATGCTTTACCTGGACCCAGTTCTATTTTACCGGCTTTGACTATGTCTGGATTACCGACTGATAAGTTTCTGTTTTTAGGTTATATGCCAGACAAACCAGGCCACCGTCAAACACTACTAACAAACTTATCTCAACAAGCCTCAATTCTTAAATTAACTTATATTATATTTATCGCCCCTTTCAAATTAGTTAAAACCTTAACCGAAATGGAACAACAATTAGGAGATATTCAAATTACATTAGCTAAAGAATTAACCAAGATTTATCAAAGAGTTGAATCAAAATCGATCTCACTGTGGCTTTCAGAATTCAAAAAGCAGCCACCAAAAGGTGAATGGGTGGGACTATTTCGCTTGGACTAACTTTTTTTCTAGATGATGCAAACTATGTCGCATTGCTTCAAAATCTGAATACTTAGTCATTACTCCAGACAAACCTTGTTTCAACAACCAATTTAATAACCAGTTATCTAATACTGACCGACCCGAGGCAATGATTGGCAAATTAGTTCGATGTAACATCTGCCAAATGGGTGTTAATAATTGCTGCAAAGCAGTCTGATCATGTCTATAGATCTCATACAAATCTGAACCAACTTGGTAGCCCGAGATCGCCGCATCTAAATCATCTAGCTCTAATATTAAGCCATCAATTCCGACAGATAAATAATGTTCTAAATTCAAAATATTCTCGGCAATTCCCGCCACCAACCATAATTTAAAATTTGGACTGCGATGCAATTTATGAGTCGACATCTCTTGTTTAAATTTCGCCAAATCTAAACTTGATCTTAAACCTCGAACTGCTACATCAATATTTCCCAATGCATTTTTATGTTTTGCAAACTTAATTAACTCCACTATTTTTTCAAACTGATCTTTGCTAACAGTGTGACCTGATTCAATCTCCACAATTACTCGAATCCTTGGATGCAACTTGGCTGCTTCAAGCAACTTCTCTTCTACCGCTTCCAGTTTTTTATTCGCTTCAATTCGAAAAACTATCCCATCAGCCAATTGATCTAATTGCCAATTATCACTCACTTCTAACCATGTTTTAGTTGCCACCACTGGCGGCAAAGTCTTCTCATTTTTTACGACAGGCAACCCGACATGATGTTCTGATTTTGAAAAGTCTAATTCTAAAGTAGATAATTGAACCAATTTAATATCTCGATCAATCATCCAATGAAATTTAACTGGCAGCAACTTTTTCAGCCGAATCATTTCTAAATGTTTCTCTAAATCAGCTTGATGAAATGGCTCAATTGATCCATTCTGAACTCGATACTCCCAAACTTTTTGATTTGGATGATAATAAACTACACCTTGCCCAGTTACTTGGCTAGCTAAAACCACTTGTTGAGG
The DNA here is from genome assembly GCA_964441115.1 of uncultured Gammaproteobacteria bacterium. GTDB lineage: Bacteria > Patescibacteriota > Microgenomatia > Daviesbacterales > UBA10151 > CAYTXH01. The sequence goes on from CAYTXH010000008.1 coordinate 13,621, forward strand.
CTTTAATAATTTAAACCAATCAACACCATGCCCTTTAATCAATCCTTTCCATAATTGATCAAACCATCTCTCCAATAATCTTTGCCAAATCTGTTGTTGAATCTTGGGATCAATCTGCGTCGAAATCTCAGAAGGAACTGGTAAATTCAACCATTGTTGCCGAAAAGTATTATGCCCAGATTCCAAACGATCAATTTCATCAATCGGCCACTTCCTCACCAAATCACTAAAAGCTTCCTGATGCGGCCAAATCACCAGACTATCTGCAACCGGAACTCCTTGTTGAGCAATCCACGCTAAATCCGCGATCTCTTCTCCCACTTCAACCCGATCCTCGGGCCATATTTGATATATTGGCAGTATTTTCATGATTATTGATTTAATTGAACCAGATCACCTGGCTGAATTTGATAACGATCAGCAAAACCAGCACTGACTTCTAACATTTGTCTAACTGGTACAGCTGGTTGATAAATTGGTAATTCAGCATCTGCCGTTCCAGCCACAGGCGCGGGAATATTTTTAGTAACCTCAACGACTTTACCCTCTTCAATCCAAATGAAGTCTAATGGAATCTGCATTCCTTTCATCCAAAATCGATGTCTTTCCGATTTATCAAAGACAAATAACATCCCCTCGGTATCTGACAAACTAGCTCGACCACCCAAACCTTTAGATCTTTTAGCAGCTGTATCAGCTACATCAACTGTTAATTTCTGATCTTTAATAGTCAAAGTCGAAGTAGAAGCTCCACCATTAAAACCGGTAAACCAGCGAGTAAATGAATTAAATAGCTGCGGATTAGCAGTCATTCCGAAAGCTACAAATACAACGATAACTAAAAAGATTACTTGAATCACAAATTTTTTCACCACCTAAATGTTACCGTATAGGGCAACTCCCCACAAGTCAGACATCACAAAGAGCCGCGCAAATCATTTCTTTTTCTCCGTCATTCCCCCAAATGTAATGTCCGTCATTGCGAGGCACGAAGCAATCTTTGTTCTTTGTCATTCCAGCGGACGCTGGAATCCATGTCTTTCCACTCCCTACCTCCCACCCACCACCACCCTTCTCACTTCCCACACTTCGACCACAATCCCAAATTCCCTTCACGAGCTTCTTTCTCCGCCTCTTTAAACTTTGCATCAAAACGAACATCTGGAGGATAAGGATAGCTGTAAGCATACCCCGCTCGAACTAAATAATCGTTTACAAATAACCAACTCCCATCCTCCTGAGGTAAATAAACATATCTTAACCACCGTTGATACTTATCTTGCTCTGTAATATCGACAGTCAATAAAACCATCTTACCGTTCACCAATTGTCGATTCTGATTAGAAGCTTCTTTACCAAAACACTGAACTGGTCGTCGCGGATCGACAGTTTCGGGAGTATTCACCCCTACATATCGCACTTTATGCTTTTGTTGATCAACTTCCACTTCAATAGTGTCTCCATCGACTACATTTGTTACTTTAGCCCATGTTGGCATCTTCCCCATCTCTGCCGACGGAGTTGCGGTCTTCTCTATGGTTTCTGAAAGAACTTGTGGACGAGGTAAAGAGATTTTATTTAGCTCAGGATAATTTTTTTCAATCCAATAATTGGCCGTAAACCCCAACCAAATTAATAACCCAATAATTGAAAGCAGCTTTGCAGTATTTGCTTTTGACATCCCCCACATTATACTCCGATCCATTCTTTAAATTATTACTATTTTTTAATGATTTACTAATAAGAAACTCACACTACTAGATTATCATTCTTGTTATGAATCAAATATTACTCGGCGTTTTCCATAATCAATCAGAAGCTCAAAATGCTTTAACAGATCTAGAAGGACTAGGCTACGATCCTAAAAATATTTCAATTGTCATGAAAGATCATCAAGAAACTAAAGTTGTTGATGCTACAGGCAACAAAGCTGCTAGTGGAGCTGTTTCTGGAGCAACTACAGGCGGAGTTATTGGAGCCATCGGAGGCTTACTTGTAGGACTCGGCACAATTGTCATTCCTGGCATCGGCGGATTATTAATTGGTGGACCACTTGCCGCTGCCTTAGGCTTAACTGGTGCTGCTGCAACCACAGTTTCTGGAGCTGTCACAGGCAGCGTTGCGGGTGGGTTACTTGGAGGTCTAATCGGTTTAGGTCTTCCCGAAGAAACTGCTAAATATTATCAAGATTCAATTGAGCAAGGCGGAATATTAATTGCTGTCCCAGTAGATGAAGATTCAAATATAAATGAGGCTCGGGCTATCTTAACAGAACATGAAGCAGATCAAATAAAAATTATTGATGATCAGCAGGAAATCGAAACCACCGATTCAGAGAATACAGTTAAACACTTCCACGATTAATCTTAGCGTGTACCGTTTAAATCAATCTTTCGAATTCTAATTCCCTTTGGAGTCACTTCAACTAGCTCAGTATCATCAATATATTCAATCGCTTCTTCCAATGTCATGACTTTTGGAGCATTAAAGTGATCAGTGACCCCCTCACCCTTACTTCGCATATTGGTTTGTTGTTTCTCTTTAACCACATTAATACTCATATCACCACCACGAGCATTTTGACCAATAACTTGTCCTTTATAAACTTCAACCGCTGGACCAATAAATAACTCTCCCCGTTCTTGAGCATTGGCCAAGCTATATAATTTTGTTGAACCAGACTCATGAACCACCAAAGATCCTCGATCTCGAGTTGGAGTCACCCCAGTATCAGGTTGGAATTGATAGAAACTTGAATTCAAAAGACCCAAACCTCGAGTATCAGCAATAAATTCACTTCGATATCCAAAGAATTCTTTAGTTGAGATCACAAATTCCATCAAAGTAATACCATTTTCACTATTCATATCTTGAAGATTAGCGTGTCGAGTGCCTAACTTTTGCATAACAACGCCGGAGAATTCATCAGGGACTTCAATAAATACTCTTTCAAAAGGAGTCATCTTTACACCATCAATAACTTTTTCGATAACTTGAGGCTTAGAAACTTGAAACTCAAAACCACCTCGTCGCATTCGTTCAATCAAAATTGCTAAATGTAACTCACCTCGACCAGACACGATCCAGTCACCAACATCGCTATCTTGAACTCGCAAAGCTACATCTGTCTCTAACTCTTTGTACAATCTTTCTCGAATTTGTCGTGAAGTCTTAAACTCACCTTCTCGACCAGCAAATGGAGATGAATTAACTGAAAACACCATTCGAACTGTTGGTTCTTCAATATCTAATAGTGGCAATGCATTTGGATCACTCAAATCAGCAACTGTTTCACCAATTGTGACATCTGGGATTCCAGCGAGAGAAATAATATCTCCGCTAACCGCTTCTTGAACTTCGACTCTCTCTAAACCAATAAAAGTCATTAATGAAGAAACTCGGAACTTCTTATGTTCACCTGCCCGATTAATATGCATAAATTCTGCACCAGATTTGATTTTACCGTTATAAATTCGACCAGTCGCGATTCGACCTTTGAAGTTATCGGCACTGATCTGAGTCACCAACATCTGCAATGGTTTCTCTGTTTCACCCATTGGAGCTGGAACATGTTCCATAATTGCTTCAAAAATAGGTTTGATATCTACCATAGTATCGATATTAGCTTCTTTACCAGCTAAACCACGTTTTCCGGAAGCGTACACAATTGGGAATAAGGCAGTCTCTTCATCAGCACCAAGTTCTAAGAACAAATCAAAAGTTTTATTAACTACGAATTCTACTCGAGCATCTGGCTTATCGACTTTATTAACAACCACGATGATTTTGTGACCCAACTCTAAAGCTTTCTTTAATACGAATCGTGTTTGAGGCATTGGTCCCTCTTTTGCATCGACCAATAATAAACATCCATCAGCCATCTTCAAAACTCGCTCTACCTCTCCACCGAAATCTGCGTGTCCTGGAGTATCAATAATGTTAATTTTTGTTCCTAACCAATTAACTGAAGCACTCTTTGAAAAAATAGTAATTCCTCGTTCTCGCTCTAGATCATTTGAATCCATGATCATCACTGCAGCATCTTGTTCTTTATTTAAATGAGTTTCACTTTGGCGTAGCAAAGCATCAACCAAAGTAGTTTTACCATGGTCAACGTGAGCGATAATAGCAACATTGCGGATCAAGTTATTCATAAAATTTTCCCCTGAAGTCTTATTGTACCTTAAACTGAGAATTATTACAATTATAGGATATTTTTAAACAAACAGCTGATTTTCCTAATCATAGCATTTTTTATGACAAATCATTAAACTATCTCTGTGACCGATTTAGTTAAACAACTAGCACCTCAAATAATCGAAGCTATTAACCAATCTGAAAGGATTTTACTTCATTGCCATCCAAGTCCAGATCCAGATAGTTACGGTAGTACTTTAGCCATGCGCCAAGCACTTTTGAACATGAATAAACAAGTCACTGTCATCGCTGGTGACTCTGCCAAACCACAAGCATTTAGTTTTCTACCCGGATTTGATCAAGTTGAACCCAAGACTTGGTTTGATGTTGATCTTAATCAGTTCGATTTATTTATCAGCCAAGACAGTGGTGGTTTAAACCAGATCTCCAAAAAAGGCGAAATTATCTTCCCAGAATCTTTAAATGTCGTCGTCATCGATCATCACGCTTCCAATCACGGTTATGGCAAGATTAATTTAGTTGATCCCTCATATATTGCTGTTTGCCAACTTTTAGCCGATCTGTTTGAGCTCTGGCAAATCAATGTCACCCCAAATATAGCTCGTTGCTTATTAGTAGGCATCTATACTGACTCTGGCGGATTAAAATATTCACTAGTCACTCCTGATACATTACGAACATTTACCAAATTAGCCGAAATTTATCCTGACTTTACAAACGACATTTTCTTATTAGAAAACAGCCAAACTCCCGGTCGAGTCATCATCATTGGCTTAGCTCTTTCCAATATTTCACTCCATCTAAATGGCAATTTAGCCATCTCCGCAGTGAGTTTTGATCAGTTACAACAACACCAGATCACTAAATCTGACACTGAAAAATCTGGTATCGCCAATCATTTGATCTCAGTTGTTGGTTGGAATGTTGGGGTCTCTTTAATTGAATGTGAACCGGGAATTGTCTCCGTTGGTTTTAGAACTCGTGACGCGGACAAATATGATGTTAGTCTACTTGCATCTAACTTAGGCGGAGGCGGACATAAAGCTGCATCTGGGGCTCAAGTTAACGGTACTATTGAAGAAGCGATTAATAAAGTAGCTGCTGCTGCTGAGCAACTCTGGAATTTATAATCTTCACTGTTTGGTCCACTGACGAATTAACCGAGTCATCATTTCATGAATCTTATCTCTATCTACAGTTTCAGTATTATGAATAAAAAAGTTAGTTAACGACTTAGCTTCTTTGACGTACTCCAAAGATTTCAACATTCGATCGATCTCTTGTCCCCGACCACTGATCCGATTCCATAATTGGTCATAACTATCTGGAACCACGAAAACAGTTAACAAATTATATTTATCTTTCAATTTTTGATTAATTACTTTAGCACCCTCTGACTCAGTTCTAATTAACGCATGTCCCTTTTCCAAAGCTTTATCTAAACTCTGCTTTGGCAAACCATATAAATTACCATGATGAACATCCGACTCAATCAGTTCATATTGATCAATCAATTGCTGTCGATGTTCCTGATTCGTTACATCTAGATTTGTTGCATCCATCCACACATAATCATCAATTGATTCATCATGCTGGTCTGGCAAATTTACTCTTCTTGGCCGAGTTGTTGCTGTTGTAGCAATATTTAACCAACCATCACGTACCAACTTCCCACCCAAAAAATCTTTACCTGAACCAGAAGGTCCAATGATCAATATCGTCCAGCTACCATCATTTATTTGTTCAGGCAATCGATTTAAATAAACATGGTCATGTTCTGTTGATTCAGAATCGTCGATTAAATATTTGACTGGATGAAAAGCTTCAAACTCTGCTAAATAATCTTGTAATTCAAGCGCGTCTTTTAAAGATGATTTGTTCATATATTCCAAACAGTATAAAACGAAGCTATGGATACATCAACCAGTGCTAAACATCAGGTGCTATACTAAATACCATGGATATCGAGTGGGAAGCAAAATTTTTAAATATCGATCCCAAAAAAATTCGTCAACAACTCACCTCTCTAAAAGCAAAATTAATTAAACCTAAAATATTATTTAAAAGAGCTGTCTTTAAACTTCCAAAAGATTCTCAAGTCGAAAGTGGCTGGCTCAGAGTCCGCGATGAAGGTGACAAAGTGACACTCAGTTTAAAATCAACAGTTAATGGAAAAATTGACACTCAAAAAGAACTAATGATCATCGTTGATAGTTACTCAAAAGCTACAGAGTTATTAGCGTTACTTGGCTGTCATCAGAAATCATATCAAGAAAATTACCGCGAAATGTGGCAACTCGATGAAACTGAAATTTGTATTGATGAGTGGCCATATGTCGAACCGTTTATTGAAATTGAAAGTTCTAGTGAAGCCAATGTCAAAAAAACTGCTGAATTACTCGGTTTTGACTACCAGCAAGCTCGTTTTGGAGCCTTAGATCAAGTAGTCACAGAAAAATATGGCATTCCACTAATCGCCGTAAATAGTGAAATACCCACTATCACCTTTGACGAACCAAATCCATTCCAAGCTTGGTTGGATAAAAATAAATCCATTTAATTGACAATAATTTTTGCTTCGTATAAGTTTTAAATATGTCTGAAAGAATACCATCTTCTCCAAAATATGTTATCCCTACTAAAGCTAGAATTAGAGAAGTATTAGAAAAAGCACGGTATCAGTTAATTATTAGTCAAAATAATATCCAAATGACTCTTAATCCAAACATGGGACATTTTCAAAAACTACCCCTGCTTAGGGAAAATGAACGGGCTCAAGCAATGTTGGATAAACTAAATGGAAAAACCGATCCAAATCCATCTACAAAAGCTAGCTAATCTGCCAGTATAATTAATTATGACAAATTTTGATCAAGATTTTGAAACTGCAATCAGATTTATTTCCGAGAAATTTGGTTTAGAAAAGGATCTATCAAAACCAACTTTAATTCATTGCATCAGAGTTGGCATTTCTCTTTATGAATCTGGATACTCTCGGGAAATTTGTATTGGTGCGTTACTTCATGATGTTATTGAAGATACCAATACTACAGAACAAGAAATTGCCGATTTATTTGGCGATAAAATTGCTGAAATAGTTAAAGTTAATACCAAAGATTCGATTATTGAAGATAAAAAACTTCGTTCAGAAACTCTAATCAAAAACTGTGCCACTCACAGTTTAGAATCTGCAATTATCAAAGCCGCAGATATCTTAGACAATATTAATTACTACAAAAAAATTAATCACCAAGAAAATCTAGAAACCATGATCAATCGAGGTAAAATGTTACTAGCAGAAAAGAATCCCCAATTTAAAGATAAAATATTTGAAGAATTAGATAAAGAGATTTCTAAGTTTTCATAGATATAGTATATCGGAAGAAATTAACATTCAAAAATTACATGCGTTGAGATTGCTGTAATGCTCGCACTGAGCTTGCCGAAGTGTGATCCGAGTGGGATTCGAACCCACGACCAAGGGCTTAAAAGGCCCCTGCTCTACCACTGAGCTATCGGACCTTGGTAGAATACGAAGCTAATTATACGATTTTTCGGACAATTACTTCAAGATTTAAATAATCCACTCCCGATAATAATATTATAGGATATATATTGTCAACATTTATACGGAAGTAGCATTACAAAAATATTTGATGTATGGTGCATTTACTAATCAATGGCAAAAATACACAGCTAAAGATTACTTCGCAACAGTCGCACCATAACGCTAAGCTCGAATAGCCAATCGACCTCTCAACACATTCAAATGTCTTGTCGCCACAGCATCATCCATACATATTCCAGAATATTCATGGATAGCTTGATAACCTCGAGTAATGCTTTCACACTGATCACTAAAAACCCGTGATTCTATTAATATCCTATCTAAACTGCTTAAACCACATTCATTTGAGATTCGTTCTGTATAAAACTTCTTAAACGCTTTAATCTCAAATGGAAGTAATATTGATCTAGAATAATTGGAACAAACAGCTAAATAACAATTTAATTCAGTCAAGCTTCCACCGCACCACCCCTTCAATCTCTCAATAACTTCTGGAACTCTACCATATTTATATTTATCACCAGTTTGTAAAAGATCTCTTAAACCCTCTCCATATATTGACAATGATTTACGGTGTTCCGGTAAAAGTGTTTCCATCGCGAATTCCATTCTGACTGTCCTTAACATACCTGATACATCATTCGCAGAGAGGCCAATCTCCCCCGCCACTTGTTGAATAAAAAAACTCCTACCTAATTTACCAGAAGCAATAATATCTTCAGCAATATAACTGGATATTTTAAGTAGAGATAAATACGATTCGTCCTTTTCTTTTGTTACACCAGATTTAAGAAGCTCCAATAAATCGTGTTTTCTCTCCACATGCGCACCTGTATTACGTCCATGAGTCAATCGCCACCTAGTATCTGGATGAACCATTAGTACTGCACCTTCCGCATTTTCGGGGCATTTTTGATCCATTTGGCCATAACGACCCTGACCAGCGGAATCTTTAATCATTAAAATAGCAACGCGTTCACCTGCTTTAGCCATAAGATAGCCTATTTTTTTCCACTAAAAAAGCCGCACGAAGCGGCTTTCCTAGAGAACTTGTCTTGCCTTAAGTATTTAGATTTAACTCTAATAACCATCTATGTCCCGAGGGACAAGATTTCAAAACAAGTGTGTGCATATTATCACCGAAAGAAGCACTTGTCAACACCCAATTTGAATCCTAATTAATTTAAGTCAGAATCTTATTTGGAATAGTAAATTCTAATTATTAGAATTTAGCCTTAGTAAGCAAAATAAACGCTCTTCTTCTCTTTCTAATAAACCCTCTATCATCATCTCCTCAAATATTGGAAAAAGTGATGGAACATTCCTTGATAAACCTATAATTGGCTGTGGCATCCCCTCTGTAGAGAATCTCCTAAATTCGCCAACGATTTTTGAGATTAAATCCGGATCCTGCACGTCAGTAAATTTTTGAAAATAAGTTTTACCCCCCTCTAAACCATTACTTCCACCTAGTTTTATCAACCCAGTTTGTAAAAATTGGTTTGGCGGCATTACTTTAGTCGTATCTAAAGAAGGATTAATATTCTGTGAGCCTACAAGATCCGCCCATTCATTACTTGGTAATGATTCTTTATCCATAACGGCAGATATTTTATCATAACAATCATATAATTTTATACTATAAGTATATTCATTTAACATTTGCTCTCATCCTCCACCAAATATATTGTTTATCCATAATAACGATGCTATAAATAACCTATGAATCCAAACCCAATAGCCAAAGTTGGAAGATCTTTTGTCTCTATCATTGTAGGAATAGTTATTTTAATCGTCGTGCTCAGTGTACTCTCCCCAATTGTCATTATCGGTGCAGGTAAAAGAGGTGTCGTTTTCAATGGCGTATCCGGAGTTTCTAATCGAGTATTAGGTGAAGGAACACATTTTAGAATTCCAATTGTTGAATCAATTATTGAAATGGATGTCCGAACCCAAAAAACAGATGTCAAAGCTGAAGCTGCGTCTCGCGATTTACAAACAGTTAATACCGATATCGTCGTAAACTGGCATTTAGATTCTTCCAAAGTAAACAAGATCTATCAACAAATCGGTGACAAAGTTGCCGTTACCGACCGAATTATCGTGCCAGCCGTTAATGAAGTTGTTAAAGCAGCTACAGCTCAAAAAACCGCTTCAGAAGTATTAGCAAAACGAGCTGAATTAAAAGCTGACGTCGATAAATTACTCTCTGAAAGATTAACTAAATTTGATGTCATTTTAGATGATGTCTCTATTGTTAACGTTAACTTCTCTACTGAATTTAATAAAGCGATTGAGCAAAAGCAGGTCGCTCAACAGGAAGCTGAAAGAGCACTCTTTAAAGCTCAAGAAGCTTCGGCCACCGCACAAGCAACAGTTAATATCGCTCGTGGAGAAGCAGAAGCAAACAGATTAAAACAACAAAGCTTAACTGCTGATTTATTAGAACTCCGAGCCATCGAAAAATGGAATGGCGTCTTACCTCAAGTCAGTGGTGCATCCACTCCGTTTATCAATTTAAACCGATAGCTACCAATTTGAGCTCAAATCTGATAAAATCCTTTAGCTACTTAAGAAAAGTAACGTTCGCCGCGTTCGTCTAGTGGCCTAGGACACAGGGCTTTCATCTCTGAGATCACGGGTTCGACTCCCGTACGCGGTACCAATAAAATAATCCCCGTTTGGGGATTTTTTAGTGGTATTGTTAAACGAGTCAACATTGTGAGTTTATTCCGAGTTTACCGAGGAAACTCCTGTGACCAAATAATTCTTGCATTTAAAATCCCGTTATTGTTTAATACGCCCATGCGTATAATTGAATCTAGCAGTATCATTCCCGAAAATTATTTCACATTTACAACAGAACCAGAACAAGGTTCTGAAACAATTGCTAATGTCTATCGTTTTTTCCCTATTCGTAAAGGGAATACTAGTTTTGGGGTATTTTGGGATTCTGAGAAAACAATGGAAGAATTAGTTGATGAAGCAGCTAAATACAAAGTAACACTTGGAGAAACAGTTGCCGAGATTGAAACAAAACTCGGAGAATATTCAATGTTTTCAACCTACAAAGGACGGAAATTTAATACTGTTCATTCAAGAATACATAAACAAACTCTACCCCTCCCTTTTGAACCAGACAAAGTAGACTATATTGAAACAACTCCTCTTGTTAGAGTTAACGGTGACATATCTCATATTGCTATAAATACACCCCAAGCGAATCAACATTCTATTGTTCTTCACTCCTCTGAGAATGCCACTCCGAGTCTAATGGATTTTATAGCTAAGACAAATATTGTCAGAGTAACTACTAACGAACTCACTAATGCCTTCACCCAAATCAAGTTAATGCAACCTTCATAAAATTCACATTGACATCATTACTAAGTCTATTACAATAAACAAATGGAACTATCCCAAATTATGAAAAGAGCTAAAGAGATTCGTGCCAAATACGAACATCTTGAAGTAACTAAGTATGGAAAATCTTGGACCCCAACTCAAATCGCCCAAGGATTTGTAGGTGATGTTGGTGATTTAATGAAAATAGTGATGGCCAAAGATGGTGTACGTCATCTTGATAATGTGGATGAAGCTTTAAGCCATGAACTAGCTGACTGTTTATGGTCCATTCTAATCTTATCCGATAAATATAATATTGATATCGAAAAAGCTTTTAGCAAAACAATGGATGAATTAGATGCTAAGATCGATAAACAACTTACTGACGAAGAAAAGTAATAAATCATGGCACAAGATTCCATTGAAGAAAAAGAAATCAAAGTCCAAGTAGAAGAAAATCTATTTAAATATAAAATCAAAGAACTAGAATCCAAAAAACTAAATTCTAAAATAATTACTCAAACTGACTTTTACTTTGATACTACGGAAATGAAGTTAAGTAATCTAAACCGCGGGCTAAGAGTCAGATTCAACGAAGACATAACAAACTCATTTCAATTTAAATCCTTATTTAAACGCGCTGATAATTTAGACAATCCTTGGTTTATCGAGGAAATAAACTTTTCTTTACCAATGAAACCTACAGATATTGATCAATTCAATCAATTATTAAAACGACTAGGTTTTTCTGAACTAACTCAAAATAATATTAATAACTTTGAAGATCTTGAAAAAGAATTAAATAATCATGACTTAAAAGTCATGGTTAAAGTACGAAAACATCGGACTGAATTTGAAGACAGCTCAAACACCTATGTTTTTGACTATATTGAAGGTTTAGGATATTTCATTGAAATAGAAACCACTGATGGCAATCCAATTCAAATAATGAGTGATTTTATCAACCAAGAATCAATTAACATTGTCCGATCCGGCTACAATGATATGTTGTCAGTAGATATTCCCAATTATGTAACTAACGAAGAAAAACAATCAAAGTTTGTAAAAAGCTATAATTGGAATGTCCTCCCAACAGAAACTGATTTAGTCAAAAATTATTTCTTAAAAAAATAATCTTAAAGTTTAAAACCCATTTCTTAACTGACTACCCAGTGTGTCCCACTCTGCCGATAATGCAGCAATTTTTTTGCTAGCTTGATCAGCTGGCAAATGAGACTCGATCATCTTTTGACCATTATAATCTGACATTCGGTTAACCCAATTTGAGACAATAAACGCAAAAAGCTTATATGCTGGACCAGATGTACCCGATTCCTTTTTAGACATGATTTTAAATAACCCTTGTCTAGTTTCCCGAGGCAATAAACATGTGACACCTACAGCACGCTGTTGCAGATCTTCAGGTAATTGTAAACGTTGAAGTTTATTTGTCATTTCAGGATCTGAAAATTACTAGTTAATTTGAATCTTTCCAAAAATCTATAATGAAATACTTAATAGTCTAAGGTATAATAACCATCATGGCCAGCGAATCACTTAATTTTGTTATTCAAGGAGGAAAAACTCTCTCCGGCACAATTCAAACCAATAGCTCTAAGAACTCAGCCGTAGCACTACTTTGTGCTAGCTTGCTCAATAAAAGCCAAACTACTTTACGTAACATGCCTCGCATCGAAGAGGTTAATCGAATCTTAGAAGTTTTAAATAGTATTGATGTTAAAACCGAATGGCTCAATGACAAAGACTTACAAATCACTCCGCCAGCTGAGATCAAATTAGACCAAATCGATGCTGCTGCAGCCATGAGAACTCGAACAGTTATTATGTTTCTCGGCCCGTTAATTCATTTGTTT
>CAYTXH010000008.1:26575-29193 GCA_964441115.1 uncultured Gammaproteobacteria bacterium
TCCATCCCTCAACCAGGTGGCTGTAAGCTTGGAGAAAGAACAGTTCGACCTCATTTATATGCCCTAGAAAAATTAGGAGTCCAAATTACAGCTGAAACTAATAATTATTCAGTTAAAGTCGACCAGCTTCAACCAGCAGAAATCATTATGTACGAATCTGGTGACACTACCACAGAAAATGCCATTATGGCTGCTTCTAAAATCCCAGGTCAGACTGTTATTAAATATGCTTCTGCTAATTATCAAGTTCAAGATTTATGCTATTTCTTAACTCAATTCGGTGTAAAAATCGAAGGTATTGGAACTAGCACTTTAACCATTACTGGTGTTGAAGAGATCAATCAACCAATCGAATACTCCCCAATTGAAGACCCAATCGAAACAATGTTCTTCTTAGCTGCAGCAATTGTTACCAAATCTGAGATCACTATTACTCGGGCTCCAATCGCCTTTTTAGAACTCGAATTATTAAAACTTGAGAAAATGGGCTTTAAATATAATCTTTCACCTAAATATAAATCAGTTAACGACCATACAGATTTAGTTGACATTACTACTTATCCATCACAGCTCACTGCATTAGAAGAAAAGATTCATCCTAATGTCTATCCAGGTTTAAATATGGATAATTTACCTTTCTTTGTCCCGATTGCTACTCAAGCAGAAGGTACAACTTTGATTCATGATTGGGTTTATGAAGATCGAGCAATTTATTATTTAGATTTAAATAAACTAAACGCCAACATTAAACTAGCCGATATTCATCGCATCAATATTACTGGACCTAGCCACTTAAGAGGTGCTGAAATGGTTTGCCCTCCTGCGCTTCGACCAGCAGCTATTATTCTAATCGCTATGCTGGCTGCTGAAGGCAAATCTATTTTGAGAAATGTGTATTCTATTAACCGTGGATACGAAAATCTATATGAAAGATTAGCTCAACTCGGAGCAGATATTAAAACTCTAGATTAATTATCGCCCTACCCAATTTCTAAACCAACTTTGTACTGATCTAACCCAATCTGGACCAATTGAAACTCCTTGGACAGCACCTTTTGATGCTTCTGCAGGAAGTGGTTTTGGTTTTTCTGGTTCTTCAATCGGACATATACAAGCTCTCCCATTCCATCGACAACCACTTTCTTGGCACACAGCTTCTAATTTCGCATATTTAGCGGAACTGCTAGCAATCGGTCGAATATCTTTATTCATTTTTGCAGCCTGGCTAGCTTCGGGCCCTTTTCCTTTAGTGATTGCTAAACATTTTTGCTGATATTCAACTTGATAACATAGCTTTTTACAAGCTTCGACGGTGTCGCATTTCAGTTCTTTCATTAAAACTGACATCCAATCTGGATGAGAATACTTTTTATTAAATCTTTCTGCTAAATTCTGACATTTAGATTTATTTTCTTCTTTCGCACAAATATCTTTGCAACCTCCTGTATCCGGATCACAGCCTAATTCTCTTTTCGCAGCTTCAGCAAAAGATGAAGGTTTATAAAACTTCTTTAATTTGGCATAAGTTACACAAGCAGTCGCATTATTTGGATCATCACAATAAGTCTTACAAGCTTCAGCACTCTCACAATTGCCTAACTCAGCAATCGGAAAAGTGAGTTTGACCTGAGCACTGCTAGTAGACTCGGTTGCATATACTGAAGGAGCCCAAAATAAACTTAATAATAATCCGATCAATAACCACTTTTTCACTGATTCACTCCTGTAAATGGATTCTCTGGTGTCGCAAACGGATTATCTGTATTTATCTCATCAACTGGATTTGATATAGCCGAGGAAGAAGAAGCCGCACTGGGAACAGCTGTCGGCATTGGGGTTGGAATCATTTCTGATTCAGTAGCTGGCATTATTGGTGCAGAACTTGGTAATGGGGTTGAAACACTAACCTGTTTAGTTTTATTAAATCCTTGGCTCAAAAAGTAAAAAGCGCCAAAGCCAGTTAAAGCAAGCAGCACCACTGCACCAGCAACTAAGACAATAACCATCGAGAAACCAGCTTCAGCTTTGGGCAGCTTCATATATATACGATACACTGAAAAAATATTAAATGTCAAAATTTAGCTCAAAATATTCTTTATTAAATCAATTTTCAAAGGATTTACAGCTAAATCAACTTCGACAGCATCGAATCTATATTCCTGATCTCCCCAATTTATTGTTTGCATATAAACCTGTGCAGCTTTATGAAGAGATTCTAATTTCCAACTTGTGATCGCCTCTAAACCTGAACCATAACGATTACTTGAACGAGCTTTAACCTCTACAAATACTAAAGTCTGCTGATCTTTAGCAATAATATCGATCTCACCACCCCGAATTAGAAAATTACGCTTTAGTATTTTATAACCATGTTTAGAAAGATATTTTGCGGCAGCTTCTTCAGCATGATTTCCAACTGCTCTTTTACTTTTAAATAAATTTATCATTTTGCCTTTTTGTCTTGTCATTCCGTGCTTGACACGGAATCTATACAAATAATCTACCTTATCATTCCCTTTGTTGTCATTCCGGACACTTGTATTGAGTGATCCGGAATCTATTCAATAAACACATGGATCCCGATTTTCATCGGGATGACACAAAACCATCGCTTTTTG
>CAYTXH010000009.1:0-2446 GCA_964441115.1 uncultured Gammaproteobacteria bacterium
ATTCAAGTCTTGTGCCGCCGCCGTAAGAACAACCCATTGTTGGTTGGTGAGGCTGTAGTTAGTTTATGGCAAAGTTTTGGCTATTTTGATAGTCAAACCAATGAGGATTTATTAAAAGCTATTAGTAAAAAGCTAAATCCACAGGGAAGATTAATTTTAGATATCTATAATCCTGAATTTTTTGAAAAAAATACTGGATCGATTACTTTTAAAAAAGATCAAATGACAATTACCGAAACTAAAACAATTAAAGATGATAGATTAACTGTTCATTTAGATTATGGAAAGGATATTGCTCCGAGTATTTTTAATTGGCAATTATTTACACCAGAAAAAATTACTGGTTTAGCCCGATCCTCAAGAATGGATTTAGTCTTAACTTGTACCAACTTTGATGCTGCTCATCCCGTCTCTGCAGAAAGACCAAGAATGCAGTTAGTCTTCCAAAAACAATAATAGAGTTTAAAATAATTTTATGTGGTTTGTTTATATCCTTCTCTGCCAAGATAATTCACTTTATACCGGTATAACTAATGATCTTCAGGCTCGATTTCAAGCGCATCAGTCAGGCAAAGCCAGTAAATATACTAGAGCCCATCCGCCTATCAAGGTTATTTATCAGGAAAGTGTTTTAGATAAGTCATCAGCTTTAAAAAGAGAACTAGAAATTAAATCTTGGACTCGTCTGCAGAAGATAAAAAACTTAAACCTATCCATAAAAATAATCTAAAGTTGAACTATTGAGTACATTCAGGTATAATCGGTCTACTCTAAAAGGAAATTAATTTTGAATATTAGTCAAACTACTAAAAGCAAAAACCAATCACTGTCCAGTCAAAAGAATCAACAAGAGCGTGCTGAATGGCACCAATTAGTCGTCAAGGTTATTAATTGGAAACAAGGTCCAAGCGGTAACGGAACTTTCACCTTTGATAAAAAAATCACTGCAAAAGAATGGAAAGCATACAAAGCTAAATCAATCGAGATTAATGCATTAGGAAGTCGTCAAAAAGTCGAAGATAATCTAGCTGAGATTGAACAACAGATCGCTAAAAATAACGGATTTGAAGAGTAATTTGTAGCAGAGATGGGACTTGAACCCATGACCTTCGCGTTATGAGTGCGACGCTCTAACCAGCTGAGCTACCCTGCCATGAGGCTAATTCTACCAGATACATCGCACGAATTAAATATTCTGGACATTATCTGCTAAAATCAAATCTATGATTCTGTACGAGTATGAAGGTAAACAGCTATTATCCCAAGTAGGCATAACAGTTCCTAAATCTCAATTAATCTCCGATCCCACACAAAAAGTTAGTCTTAACTTACCTGTAATGCTCAAAGCTCAAGTTCTCTCAGGTAAAAGAGCTCAAGCTGGTGGGATTATTAAAATTACCGACGACTCAGAATTATCCTCACAAATTGAATCTCTCTTCACAAAAACCATAAACGATGAGCCGGTCAAACATATCTTGGTCGAAGAAATGATGCAGTTCCAAACCGAACATTATTTATCTATTAGTTATGATACTGTCACTCGCGGACCGATTTTAACTTATTCTAGTGCTGGTGGAACTGGAATCGAGGAGCGGGGTGGGCAAGTTCTAGCAATCGATCCCATCACTAAAAAGTTATCTAATGCCGATAATCTTCCAGTCGAGCCTCAGTTAATAGATCAGCTCATTGAAATCTTTTTTAGCCACGACTGTTTATTATTAGAAATTAATCCTTTAGTTCAAACTGAAAGTGGTGAATGGGTAGCTTTAGATGCAAAGGTAAAACTTGATGATTCCGCTGCTAGTCGACATCCAGAATGGGCAGATTATTCAGCTCGATCCGCACCCGGTCATACCCCAACACTCCGAGAAATAGCTGCTAAAAAGATTGATGAAAATGATTATCGAGGTGTAGCTGGCTCTGCATTCTTTGATTTAGATGGTGATATTGCCATTATGGCTTCCGGTGGAGGAGCTTCTATTACTGCTATGGATACTTTGATTCGAGAAGGTGGCTTACCAGCAAATTATACTGAGTATGGGGGTAATCCGCCTAAAGAGAAAGTTGCCAAATTAACCCAAGTTGTTTTAGATAAACCAGGCTTAAATGGACTTTGGGTAGTCGGTGCGTTAGCTAATTTTACGAATGTATATGAAACATTAAGTGGATTTATCGATGGTTTGCGCCAAGCAGAAACAGCATTAGGACATAAATTTGATTTTCCAATTGTTATTCGTCGAGCTGGTCCCCATGATCAAGAAGCTAGAGAAATGCTATCTAAAGTCACAGATTTTGACTTACATGTTTATGGAGAAGAAACATCTATTATCGAATCAGCTAAGATTATTGTGAAATTAGCAAAAGAGTATTCGGAAAGAAACAAACAATGATTTTATTAGATAAAAATTCACAAATTATTGGCCAAGGAGTCACTGGAGCTGAAGGC
>CAYTXH010000009.1:2456-26613 GCA_964441115.1 uncultured Gammaproteobacteria bacterium
ATGAGCAAATATGGTACTCAAATAGTTGCTGCCGTCACACCAGGAAAGGGCGGACAGACTGTTTGCGACTTACCAGTCTTTAACAAGGTTACGGATGCTCTAAATAAGTTTCCTCAAGTAGTTGGAACCGTTATTTATGCGCCGCCTTTATTTGTTAAATCGGCAGCGGAAGAGGCTATTAAAGCTGGAATCAAATGGTTGCTAATTGTTACAGAGAAAGTTCCTACTCAAGACTGTGCCTATCTATATGCTTTAGCTAATGAGCATCAAGTTACGATTATTGGTCCAAGTTCAGCAGGCATTATTAATCCGGAATTAAAGATAAAAATAGGATCAATTGGAGGACCCGCAGCCAACAGAGCTTATGTTCCTGGTAATATCGCAGTCATCTCTAAATCCGGATCTATGACCTCTGAGATTAGTTTACATTTAAAAAATAACCAAATGGGTGTCTCCTGGGCAGTTTGTATTGGTGGTGATCGAATTATTGGCACTGACTTTGCTGATTTCTTAATCGGATTAGAGTCTGATGAAAGCACAAAAGCTTCGGTTATCTTTGGTGAGTTAGGTGGAACATACGAAGAGCGAGTAGCTGAGCTAGTTAAAGCCGGTAAAATCAAAAAACCCGTAGTTGCCTTTATTGGTGGCGAGTTTACTGCAAAACTGCCGTCTGAGGTCCAATTTGGGCACGCTGGAGCTATTATTGAGGGCGAAAAAGGTCTACCGGAGCATAAAAGAAAAGTATTAGCCGAAGCCGGAGCGAAAGTAGCTGCTAATCTTGATGAGATAGCTTCATTAATTAAATCTGTAACTTGAGTTTTTAACCTATCCGCTATAATCTTGTAATACCAATGGCCAAGACTATTCACCACGAAGAAGGACGCGCATATTTAGCTGATGATGATCACTTAACTATTGCTCAACAACATAGTTTTAGTCAGATGATCTATCATCTTCTGTCGGAAAAAGAGCCATCTGCCGAAGAAGTTAAGCTTTTTGAGTTAATTTTAAATTTATCTATCGATCACGGACCCGATGCACCGTCAGCAGTTGCTACTATTAAATCCGCAAATGAAGATAAGACTATCTCAGAAGCTATTTCTGATGGTGTTGAGCAAATTAATGACTCACACGGTGGAGCCATAGAACCAGCTATGCGAATCCTATATCAGCTCGAAGAATCAGATATTTCGCCAGCAGATTTGGTCAAACAACTAGTTGATGCCAAAGTAAAGCTTCCCGGTTACGGACATCGAATATATAAAGTTGATCCAAGAGCTCAATTAATATTAGAGACTGCTGAAAAGCTTGGAGTAGGTGAGTCTTATATCAAAATTGCCCGGGAACTAGAGCAAGAACTTCAACAACAAACAGGTAAAACGCTACCGATTAATATCGACGGGGCTATAGCAGCAGTATTATGTGGTTTCGGTTGGGAATCACGCTTAGGAAAAGCAGTTTTTATTATTGCTCGAGTTCCAGGTTTGTGCGCGCATTATTTAAATTCTACAACTGATTCAAAGTAATATTATTCATACATTTCTCTAAATTTGCTTTCCTGTAGTATAATTATAGGGTTGTAAAAATGGGGTTTAGGCTCGATTTTTATTAACTAACCGCTTTTTAGCGGTTTTTTAATGAATATATGAAAGAAAAGAAATTAAAACTAACAACTGATATGTTTCGCCCAGTTAAATCTGGGGAATCCAATCCATCAATGGACAGACTTCTAGCTACGGTCGGTGGTCCTGCGTGGCCATTGATGAAAGAAGATCAATTACAAGGACGACTAGATACTGATCGTTTGGCTACTTATACAGCTGCAATAGATCATCATGTCTATGAAGTGATTCGAAATGAACATAATTTAGGTAGAGCTGATATGCAAACTTTTTTTGATATGCAGCAAGAAACATCTCGAATAGTTATCGAAGATATTATAAAAAAATTCATGCCTGATTTAAGCACTCGTATTGGTTTATCTAATGAAGTCTCATTATTAAAAGGACCAGGTCATATTTTAAGCTTCTTAGCTAGAGGCAATGAGATTAGTGATGTTCTACGTTTCGAAGTTTCTCGTCACCTTCTAACTAGTTTAACTATGTCGACGCATCATGCGCGTTCAGCTAATGGTGGGTTGAGATCTGTTCTCTCTGATGCCCAATCATTAATGAACAAGTTCCTATATGATGGACCTGAAGGTCAAACCCACACTCATCACGAATATGTCGTTTTTAACAATGAAACAAATACTCCTGTTTCTATTTATGTTCCCAATAGATTTGTTTCATCAGGTGATCACGTTAAAGATTTCGTTGCCAATACTCGAAGGATCCGAAAAGAGATTTGTGAAGCAGATATTGAAGGTGATCGTTTATTTACTGATACCAGAGTCAAAAGCGCTGCATCCTCTTTTATAAAGGTGTTAATGAAAGCATTGTTAAATGGAGGAGAGTTAAAAGTTGATGGAGATGTCCGAGATAATATGGGTATGATGATGACTATTTATGGGAATGATTCTGATCGAGATCAAATAATTCACCGGTTAAGTAACGTTTTTAACTTACATCCGAATGGAGTTCGAGCTATTGAAGAAGATAATGACTCTGAGGGGGATAGAGGACAAGCCAAAGTTCAGTTTAAGAGGATGCAAGTTTTCCTAAATGGTACTGAATATCCAATTGAAGTTATGGCTTATTCACTATTAGATTATTTGCGATCTAGATATGAAGTCGGTCGAATTAATCCATCGACTGGTATGTATGACGGTGCAGCCCACTCTTTATATGAATTTAGACGTTCAATTCCCGTTACTGGATTACTTTTTCCAGCTGAAATCTATGGTGTAGACTCTCGTACAACAATTATTCATCACATGAATCAAACTGCGGAAGACTTACGGATTAAAGATCGTGTAAGAATTTAGGCTAGGCCCATAATATTCTTTACAAATGACTTATTATATGTTAATATGTCCGTCGGCTCAAAAAGCCGATAAAGACAATGAGTAAAATCGAAGGATTACCACAAACATACCGCCAATTTTTATCAGGGGTTAAGCAAGATTCTGTTTATACACAGGAACAAGTATCTGCAGCAGAATCACTTGTCGGGAAACATGCTCCTGGCTATATCAAAAATATTGCATTAGCATCCAATGAATTTCCTGAAAGAAGATCAGTTGTTAATCTCTTCCAGCATCCAGAACAGAAAAAGTAATCATAATCTTTTCTTCTTCACACCCTAAATGCTAATATAACTCAATATGAAACGTATTCTTACTGGTGATCGTCCAACCGGAAAACTACATTTAGGACATTATGTAGGTTCATTAAAAAATAGAGTTGCTCTTCAAAATGATTATCAAACCTTTATTATGGTGGCTGATGTCCAAGCCTTAACAGATAATTTTGATAATCCTCAAAAAGTTCGTGATCACGTTTTGGAGGTCACAATGGATAATTTAGCTGTTGGTCTAGATCCTAATAAAGTCACCTTTTTTATTCAATCCCAAGTTCCTCAGATTGCTGAATTAACCATTTTCTTTATGAATTTGGTTACTATGGCTCGATTAATGCGCAATCCAACCGTTAAAACCGAAATAAATCAAAAGGGTTTTGGCGAAGATGTTCCAGTTGGTTTTGTTAATTATCCGATCTCTCAAGCTGCAGACATCTTATTTTTGAAGGCTGATTTAGTTCCAGTCGGGGAGGATCAACTTCCCATGATTGAACAAACTAGAGAAATTGCGCGCAAATTTAACAGTATCTATGGCCCAGTATTCCCTGAACCAGAAGCCAAAGTTGGAGAAGTAGCTCGATTAGTAGGGACTGATGGCAATGCCAAGATGAGTAAAAGCCTTGGTAATACCATTTATTTTGCCGATGATGCTGCAACTGTTGAGAAAAAGGTCATGTCAATGTACACCGATCCTTCAAGAGTTCATCCAACAGACCCAGGAAAAGTTGAAGGGAATCCAGTTTTCATTTATCTCGATACTTTTGCTCCTACTTCAGAAAATGATCAAATTAACGAATATAAAAAGCGCTATGCAGCAGGCCAAGTAGGTGATGTTGAGGTTAAAAAGTACCTGGCCAAAATATTGAACGATTTTCTTGATCCCATCCGTCAAAGACGTCCCGAGTATGCATCAAATCCCGAAAAAGTCTCCCAAATTCTAAAAGAGGGAACTGAAAAAGTTTGTCAGATTGCTGAAGAGACTATGAAAGAGGTTCGGTCAGTGATGAAAATAAATTATTTCGATAGATGATTTTTTTGGATATTTTTTGTAAACTCGGGTGAACGTAACTATGATTAATATTGATCAATTTAAAGAAGTTGAAATGAAAGTTGGAACCATTCTCCAAGTAGAGGATGTCGAAGGTTCTGAAAAATTATATAAATTAACTGTTGATCTTGGTGAGGAATCTCCCAGAACAGTTCTTTCTGGCATTAAAAAATGGTTTACTCCAGAAGATCTATTAAATACACAAGCTGTGTTTGTGGCTAATTTAGAACCAAGACCGATGATGGGTTTTGAATCTCAGGGTATGATCATGGCGGTAGGTGATGAGAATCCAGTCTTATTAAGACCAGCAGGGCCCGTCTCTCCAGGATCAAAAGTGCGGTAGCTTTTTTAAAACCTATTCGTTATAATGAGCCGCATAGTTTAAATACTCGATGGCTAACACAAAGAAAAAACTCAACACTAAAATCCCTAAAAGCTTCAATTCAATTGTTCGCGGCTTTGCCATTTATGCCTTAGTTGGCTTAGCAGTTTTAATATTTCTAATTAATATTGGTGGATATGGTCAGGATAGTAAAGAAGTTGCTATTTCAGAGGTCGTTACTGCTGTTAAAGAAAATAAAGTTGAGAAATTATCATTAGAGGGGGATAAAGTTAACGTCACCTTTAAAGATGGTCAACCAGATAAAACAGTAGTTGCTCGAAAAGAGGCTAATGATTCAATCTATCAGATCCTAAAAGCTGCAGAGGTTGATCCTAAAACTGTAAATATTGAAGTTAAAGACACTTCATGGCAACAAGCTTGGATTGCTGTTTTAGGAACACTCTTACCGGTCATTATTATGGTTATTTTCTTCTTCTTTATCTTTCGTCAGGCACGAGAGGGAGCTAATGGCATTTTTTCATTCGGACAATCAAGAGCTCGTGTCTTTAGTAAAGATGCCCCTCAAGTTAAATTTGCTGATGTCGCAGGTGTTGGGGAAGCAAAAAGAGAATTATCTGAAGTTGTCGATTTCCTAAAGACTCCAGATAAGTATAAAGCTCTCGGTGCTCGTATCCCGAAGGGGGTTTTACTAGTCGGTCCAGCGGGTGTTGGTAAAACTTTATTAGCTCGGGCTGTTGCTGGTGAAGCAGGTGTGCCATTCTTCTCTATTGCTGGTTCTGAATTCATGGAAATGTTAGTTGGTGTTGGAGCTGCTCGGGTTCGAGATATGTTTGCTCAAGCTAAAAGAAATGCTCCAGCAATTATCTTTATTGATGAAATTGAATCAATTGGTCGAATGCGTGGCATGGGTATGTCAGGTGGTCATGATGAGAGAGAGCAGACTCTAAATCAAATTCTAGTTGAGATGGACGGTTTTACTCCAAGTGATCACGTTATTGTTATTGGTTCAACTAACCGACCAGATTTATTAGATCCAGCTTTAGTTCGACCAGGTCGTTTTGATCGAAGAGTGACATTATCATTGCCTGATTTAGAAGAAAGAAAATCAATTATCCAAATCCATATGAAGGGTAAGCCCTTTACTAAAGATGTATCTATTGAGAAATTAGCCCGACGAACAGTTGGTTTTTCTGGTGCGGACTTAGCCAATATGTTGAATGAAGCTGCAATTTTAGCGGCTCGAGAAGGTAAAACAGCTATTGATGGTAAAGATCTCGAAGAAGCTGCGACTAAAGAAAAGCTAGGCCCACAAAGAAAAAGAATGACTTCTGAATCAGATCGCAAGTTATCTGCATATCATGAAGCTGGGCACGCCGTTGTTGGCCATTTCTTGCCAGGAATTGACCCAGTTCATCGCATCTCAATTGTTGCTCGTGGCATGTCCGGAGGTCACACGATGTTCCCACCAACTGAAGATCGATCCAATGAAACACGAAGTCGCTTAGTTGAGCAAATTGCTACAGCTTTAGGTGGACAAGCTGCTGAACAGTTGATCTTTGGTGATATCTCCACTGGTGCTGCTTCAGATATTGAATCAGCTACATCAATTGCTAAAGCCATGGTTACTCAATATGGGATGTCACCATTAGGTCCAATTAATTTAAGTCCACGCGCCATGTTTGGTATCTGGTCTAAAGAAGATGGAGGCATGGATGTCTCACCTCAATTACATGATGCTGTAGATAATGAAGTTAAAAAATTAATCAATCAAGGTTTAGCAACTGCATTAGTAGTTCTTAAAAAACATCGAAAGTTACTTGATAATGTCGCAAAAGAATTACTTAACAAAGAGACAATTGATGGTGATGAATTTGAAAAAATCGTCGGTAAAAAAGTTTCTGCGTAACCTATAGTCACTATTGACAATTTTTATGCTTGGTTATAAACTAATTCCAGTTAGATTTTCTACATGCATTTAAATGCATCTTAATTGTTTAAACAAATCGCTTACAAAATTAGGAACCTGCGAAAAGATAACGAAAAATAGTAACGGCATACTACGTACCCAGATTTAATATCCTTTTTTGCTGGTCATTCAAATTTTTTTTGATTTATTAATTGATTCAGCTTCAGTTATTGTTGAAGCAGTAGCGAGTTCTTCCCCTCATAAAGCTTGAAGAGTAACTGATGTTACTCCAGAAAGTAGTTATGAAAAACCAGAAACCATTTAAGAGCAATTTTATTGTCAAAATTTGGACGTTAATGCGTCCATTTCACCGTGACCTTTATATCATTTTAGTGATCACAACTATCTTCCAAATTGTCCGAATGGGCGGACCATATCTATTCGGAAAAATTCTTGATTTACTAATCAGCAGCAACGGACTATTAACTTGGCATACAGCATTTGTCATTATTGCCGGTTTAGGTGGAGTTAGATTCCTATCGATGATTGTTGATTATATTACTGATATAACCATTGTTAGATTGCTCTGGAAAGCTGAACGACATGTCAGTAATTCTACGTTCTCCAAGTTATTAGAACTCTCAATGGATTACCATGAAAAGGAGAATACTGGGGCAAAGATTACTTTAGTTAATAAAGGTCGGGAAAAATTTATTGATCTATTAGTAGCATATGGTTTTGAATTCCAACCAATTGTTCTGCAACTAGTAATTTCTTGTATATTAATTAGTCTAACGAGTTGGGAGATTGGTTTACTTTTTAGTTTATCGCTACTTCCATTCATCTTTATCACTTTTAAAATTTACTCTTCTACCAGTGGTCTTAGAGCCAAACGCCATGATGCGTATGAAATATCTGGAAGTGAAATCGGAGACACAATTACTAACATTACCGTGGTTAAAGCCTTTGCTCAAGAAACTCGTGAACAAACTTCATTTCAAAAACTTTGGAATCAAATCAAAGACCTAAATAGCCAAGAGTTTAGCCGACATATGATTACCGGTTTTGGACGGAGTGTCATTACTGAAATTTTTTACATTACGCTTTTAATTATCGGAGTTTATCAAATCCAACATGGTTCATTAACTGTTGGAGGATTAGTCTTCCTAATTAGCTTAGTTGAAAGATCCTATTCTCATGTTTATCGATTAGGTCGTATCTATGAACGAGCTATTGATGCTGCAGAACCAGTCGATCGAATTACCGCTTTATTACAACAAAAAGCGACTGTCAAAAATGCTGATAATCCAATTATCCCAGAACATTTGAGCGGACAAATCCGCTTTGAAAATGTTAGTTTTGCCTATCGCAAAAAAACAGTTTTGGATGATGTTAACTTTAATATTCCAGCGGGATCTTTTACAGCTTTAGTTGGAAAAAGTGGTTCGGGTAAATCTACAATCGCCAAGTTATTAAGTCGTTACTACGATCCAGTTAATGGACAAATAGTTATTGATAATAAATATGATCTAAAGCAATTAGACATTTCAGCATTTCGCCAACAAACAGCAGTTGTTTTCCAAGATTCACCAGTTGCAAGTCGGCGAATTTGGGAAGTTATAGCCTACTCAGCTGGTCAACAATCTTATGCTTCAGTTAAAGAGCGTGTTGAACAAGCAGCTAAACTAGCGCATGCTCACGAATTTATTTTGGAATTAGATAATGGTTATCAAACTCAAATCGGCGAACGGGGAGTCCGCTTATCTGGAGGACAAAGACAACGTTTGGCTATTGCTAGAGCTTTATTTGCTCAACCAAGTATCTTAATCATGGATGAACCAACTAGTCATTTAGACACTCTATCAGAAAGTTTGATTCAGCAAGCGTTAGAAGATATCTCTAAGCAGAGAGCTTTTACTAAAATCGTTATTGCTCATCGATTATCTACTGTCCAACATGCTGATCAAATCTTAGTTATGGATAAGGGTCGATTAGTGGAGTCTGGAACCCACCAACAGTTGTTAAATAAAAATGGAGTATATGCCCAAATTGTTCATCAAAGTGAATTAAAGGCTTAAAGTTGTGACAAAATAAATTGAGCTATTTCGTTGACACCCGCAAATTGTTTTGATTGCTGATGAACATATCCTTGGTAATTATTTTCAATTTTTTTAATCGCTTTGATTGCAGTATTAATATCTGGTGAGTAAATTCCTAATCGTTGTGATTTAACGAAATCAACATTTCCAGCTTCCTGCAAACCAACAGATTTACCAACAATCATCGGACGTTGCAAAATCGCAGCTTCTAGTATGGTTGCTGGGCCTGGTTTGGTTACCACCATGGTAGATTGGTGCATTAATTCTGGTAAATTATTTACAAAACCATGGATGGTTACATTTTTCCAGAAATTCTGAATCATCACTTTTTCTAAAATTTGGTTATGTCCACATACTACATTTAATTTGTAATCAGGATAAACTTTATGTATCCTTCGAATTAATCTCAAAAATGACATTACTGGCCATCCACTCCCAATTAATAAAATGGATTTCTCTTTTGGAGGATCAGATTTAAATTTTAGAATCGAATGATTAATTGGATATCCTAAGCGAACAATCTTTTTTTCTGCCACCCATTTTTGAGCATATTTACGAATGTCTTCTGTAGGGACGATTAACCAGTCTGCTTTTGGATCAAACCATATTTGGTGAGGGTTACCTAAGTCAGTTACAACCATCAAATAAGGTATTTGCTGTTTCCAATCGGCAATTGTTGATGGTGAAATGAAGTGATGTGTGGAAATAATTAAGTCAGGTTTCTCTTTCTGAATTAATTTCTTGTAATGAATTCCCCAAATCGATTTAATCATCGACCTTAACATTTTTAAACCAATTGGAGTATTTGTTAAAACATAACTTAAGTTGTATAACCAGAGGAGCGGTCCAGACATGATCATGTACGAACTAGCAGGATCGTATTTAAGTCCAAAGTTAGTTTCAGCCAGACCATCAACTAATTTTACTTCGATATTTGAATCAAATTCGGACAGTTTACTAGCGATTGTTTGAGCTGCGCGGTAATGCCCCCCACCAGTTTTTGAATATAATATTAAGACTTTTTTATACATACTACTAAATGAGTTTACGCTATACGAGCTAAATCTAACAGTCTATTTAGGATTTATGAAGCGATCAGCATCCCTCGATAAGGCTCTAATTTATTTATCATGTAACCAATTTCCTTTAAGGGGTCACTAATTCTTAAAACAGGTCTATCAACCGGGAGATCTTCTCTTCTATCTTCAAATTCATCATACTCATTTAGTGCTCCCATTAATAATGCTTTATTAGCAAACTCTAATCCGTATAAAACTCTTTCAAGAATTGATGGCCCATGAAGTTGATGGAAACTGTCAGTAACATCTGAAGTAGATTCACGATCATTAACAGGTCGTATACTTACTAATGTTCTACCTAACGCTTCATCACTGAATCCACCGTCCTGATCAACTCCTCTATAGGGTGTGTATTTTATAGCTACAATTGGGCATTCTGGAAAATGGGAATTTTCTTCAAGCCGTACAAAGGCCATATCAACGCCGCGTACTCTTTTAGGGTTAAACCATGCTACAAGAATACTATCATCTTTAACAGCCATTTTAAGGCCGGGGTTTTGAGTAACTAATTGGTCGATGGCAGCATAATTTGGCTGTTGTTCGCTTAACATAGACACATATTATAATTTAAATCCTATAGTAGGTCAAGGATTAATCAATATTTTTTAGATCTGCTACAATAGCCCAGTGAAACAACTCGTTCTTGTCGATGGAAATGCCTTATTACATCGTGCCTATCATGCAACACCTCCACTAACAACAAAATCAGGAGAGCTCATTAATGCTGTCTATGGTTTTACCTCCATGCTATTGCGTTCAATAGAAGAAATCGGACCAGAATATATCCTTATTGCTTGGGACTTAGGTAAGCCAACTTTTCGTCATCAAGCATATACTCAATATAAAGCCACACGCGGTCCAGTTGAGACTGGATTAACTAGCCAATATACTCGGGTACATCAAGTTATAAAATCTTTAAACATTCCCGAATTTATGTTGGAAGGTTATGAAGCAGATGATTTAATCGGTACTTTAGCCACTCAGGCAATGGATCATAAAGATTTAGAAGTTATTGTAGTAACAGGTGATCGAGATATCATGCAAGTTATTAATGATCGAACTAAGATCTTAATGCCCAAACGAACTCTTCAAGATATTGGCCTATATGGTGTTAAAGAGTTTATTGATCGCTTTGAGTTTCAACCAATTCAATTAATAGATTATAAGGCTTTAGCTGGCGATCAATCAGATAATATTCCAGGAGTCCCAGGAATAGGAGAGGTTACAGCTACAAAATTAATTAAACAATTTGAATCAATCGAAAATCTATATAAACCAGAAAACTTGGCAACCCTGCCACCTCGAACTCAACAGCTTTTAGCTGAAGGGGCGGAGTCTGCTGTTATCAGTAAACAGCTAGCGACTATCGAACTTAAAGCTCCTATAAAATTAGATCTAAAAACTTGTGAGGTCAATGATTACAACTATCAACAGGCTTTGGATTTATTTACAGAACTTGATTTTAAAAGCTTAATTCCTAGATTACCGGGTGATCATAAGGTTTCCACAGAACATAAGTCTGATGGAACCGAAAAACCTAAAATAAGTGAAACTCAACCGTCAGCCACTACAGATCTAGATCTGGCAGTTACACCAGTTCTTGAAAAAATGTCTAATGCTGGAGTTTTAATTGATCTCCAATTTTTAAATAAACTGGGTGAAGAGATCAAAAAAAGATTATTAGAAACGGAGGGGGGTATTTATGAAACAGTTGGTCATGAATTTAATTTAAATAGCCCAAAGCAATTAGCTGATGTTTTATTCGATGAATTAGGACTACCAGTTATAAGAAAAACTAAAACGGGTCGATCAACAGATGAAGCAACTCTTCAAGAGCTTAAACAAGCCAATCCCGCAATTCCATTAATTCTCGAATATCGACAGTTATATAAATTAATGTCGACATATATTGAGGCTTTACCAAAGTATATTGATGAAAATAATCTTGTTCACTCCACATTTAATGTCGACGGTGCTGCGACAGGTCGACTTTCTAGTACCAATCCTAATTTGCAAAATATTCCAATTAAGGGAGATGTTGGTGGTGAATTGCGTAAAGCTTTTATTGCTCCTAAAAATAGAGTTTTACTTGGTGCTGATTATTCTCAAATAGAATTAAGAATTTTAGCTCATATTACCGATGACCCAAATCTAAAAAAGGCCTTTACTGATGGTATTGATATTCATACTGCGACAGCTAGTAAGATCTTCAAAGTCTCATTAGATGAAGTAACTAAACAGCAACGAATGGTTGGAAAAACTGTTAACTTTGCTACATTATATGGTCAAGGTCCACATGCTTTATCTGAACAATTAGGAGTAGATTTTAATACTGCTAAAACTTATATCGAAGAATACTTTGCTCAATTTCCAAAAGTTAAAGCTTGGAAAGCCCATGTTTTAGCCGAAGCTGAAAAGACTGGTTATGTTGAAACTATTTGGGGCCGCCGTCGGTATATTCCTGAATTAAAATCAACAAATCGAATGTTTAAAGCCGCGGGAGAAAGAGCTGCAATTAATCATCCAATTCAAGGAACCAATGCCGATATGATTAAAAAAGCCATGGTTAATATCGATAAAGAAATTTCTTCAAATAAAACATTATCAGAAAATTGCCAATTAATTTTAACTGTGCATGATGAGTTGATGTTTGATTGCTCTCCAGATCAATTAAAGAAAGTTGCTGCTATTGTCAAAGAACAAATGGAATCAGTCTTAGAACTATCAGTTCCAGTTATAGTAGAATTGAAATCCGGTCCGAGTTGGGGTGAGATGGAAAAACTCACCATCTAAAATGGCAGAAAAATCATCAGGTTTACCCTTGTGTTTTGTCACAAAATTGAAATATTAAATCACTAATTTAATTATGCATATCACACCAATTAAAACTAGAATTCTTCAACCACCAAAGGATAATTTCGATGATATTTTGATCGACATAAGTTCCAATTTAACTGAAAATTCAATTGTAGTTATTACCTCAAAAATAGTTTCTATTTCAGAGGGAAATTGTATAAAAGTTAGTGATATTCCGGATAAAGATGAATTAATTAAGAAACAATCTGACTTTTATTTAAATAGAGATTTAGTTCCAGGGGGGTGGACTTTGCATACACTCAAAAACAATCTTTTAATCCCTACGGCTGGTATCGATCAAAGCAATGCTAATGGTTATTATGTTCTCTGGCCTGTTGATCCAAAAAGATCAGCTGCTAAAATTTGGCATTTTCTTCAACAAAATTCACAAGTAAAAAACTTTGGGGTCATTATTACGGATTCGCATTCTATACCGATGAGGCGAGGAGTTATCGGTATATCTTTATCTCACTATGGTTTTCAACCACTTCATGATTATCGAGGACAAGACGATCTTTTTGGGAATAAATTAAAGATGTCTCAATCAAACTACCCAGATAGCTTAGCCGCCGCAGCTGTAGTTGCAATGGGAGAGGGGAGTGAACAAACCCCTATTGTATTAATTACAGACTTACCAGAAACAATTGAATTCTCAATTGAAGATCAAAATCTACAGCAAGAATTCACTAGTTTTGAAGTTCCATTAGAGGAGGATTTATTTAAGCCAATTTTAGAAGCTGTTGCTTGGCAAAGAGGTGGATCAGGTCACTAACATTTGAACTTCTTTTGTTTCAGTTTTAAAACTAATTAATCCTGTCTTTTCTAATACGAAAAATAGTATCCATAAAATTGGACCACCTAACCACATTAATAATCCACTCATACTTGATAAGCCGAAATAAAATAAAACAGCTAGTATAGCTGGGATAAATCCAAGATAAGGTTTTAATAAATTATCAAATTGGCTTCGGACTGTTTGATGAATATAATCATTTAAAGGATTATTGGTTGTTTCAGCTCCTAGAACATCCAGCACCTCAGGATCAATTCCGTACTGTTTTAGAATCTCAGGATTATTTTTTAAGAGTTCTTTCTGCTCTGGGGTTAATTTTATATTCGGTGTTTCAGTTTTCTGACTAGAAGGAGATGCCGATACCGCAGGGGATGTAGATACAGTATCACCGCTATTAGCCGAAGTTGTTTGGGGATTGGATTTATTAGTTCCTGTAGAATTATTAATTGCTGGCAATAATTGTTGAATTATTTCTGGATTTTCTAATAAACCTTTTATATTTGATGAAGATATATCTGAAGGATTCGTTCCCGTTAACTGTATTGCCCGATCAATTAAATGATCTGGTATTTGAACTCCATTTTGGTCAATATCTGCTTTGACCATCATAAAATAGACTACTGAAAAAGTAATTGCCCACAACCAAATCAGATTTTTAGCAGCTGGCAACAATAAACTAGCTGCATTAAATGATAAATAGATCTTTAGTTTTTGCCGTAAAATCAAATAAGCGATTAATTGAGAAATTATTAAGCCAGAACTAACAATAATTTTACCTTCCCCTGCAAATACAAAAAGGGATATCAGACTACTGAGAGCAATCACCGGTGCTACAAAAATTAGTTGGGATGCCAATGTGGCAAATGTGACAAACATTAGGGCAGAGATTACCATTAAGCAGCTAACTAAAATTAAACTAGTTAGTTGGTTAGAGTCAAAATTAAACAACTCTATATATGGAGTCAATATAGTCGGTAGGCTATAGAGGAGCGCTGCTAGACTAACTAAGTAAATTGGTGCAAATAATAACTTTTTAACAGGAGCCATACTTTATATTAACAAAGGATGACTGCTTGTACTAATGGTCATCTATCTACATAATATATGAAATGGTTGAATCGCGTATCCCACAAATAATTCAAGGCGGAATGGGTGTGGGTATTTCTAATTGGAAATTAGCTCAAGCAGTATCTAAAGAAGGCGCATTAGGAGTAGTATCTGGAACAGGTATTGCTGTTAAAATCGCCCGTGAACTTCAAAATGGTGATCCAGATGAAACTATCCGCGATTCGTTAAGTCGCTTTCCTGATCAGCCTATCGCCGATCAAGTATTTAATCAGTATTTTATTCCGGGTGGTAAACCGGCTGAGAAAGGTTTTAAGCCTGTCCCGATGTATACGTCCCACCGCGGATGGCGTCAGCGAGATCTAGCATTGTTAGTTGTCGCTAATTTCGTTGAAGTAGATCGAGCAAAGCAAGGTCACAATAATAAAGTCGGTGTTAACTATCTAACTGAATTACAAGAACCTCATCTGCCATCTTTATACGGAGCTATGCTAGCTGGCGTTGATGTAGTACTGATGGGAGCGGGTATCCCGTTTCAGATACCTAGAGTGTTAGATGATTTTGCTAAGCAAGAATCAAGTTATTTTAAGCTAGATGTTTTAGGTGCCCAAAAAGATGATGATTTTCGAGAAATATTTAATCCAGCCGAGTTTAGTGAGACGCTTAGTAAGCTTCACTTAAAACGTCCTGATTTTCTGCCAATTATTGCTTCGGATACTCTAGGTAAAGCATTTATCAAACGAGCAGAAGGTGAAATTCAAGGTTTTGTCATAGAAGGTCCGACTGCGGGTGGTCATAACGCGCCACCTAGAGGAAAGTACCCAGTTAATCCTGAAACTGGTGAACCAATCTATGGTGAGCGGGACATTGTCGATTTAAAAGTAATTCGTGAACTAGATAAGCCATTTTGGCTAGCTGGATCATATGCCGCACCGGAAGGATTGGCGACGGCCTTATCTGAAGGTGCATCAGGGATTCAGGTTGGATCAATTTTTGCTTTATCCAATGAGTCTGGAATCGACAGTGGATATAAACAGCATCTTCGACAGTTAGCTTTTGAAAATAGGTTAAAAGTTCTTACCTCAGCAGAGGCTTCTCCTTCGGGATATCCCTTTAAAGTGGTACAAGTCGAATTGTCGGTTTCTAATCCTGATGTTTATCAATCACGGCATCGAATTTGTGATATCGGTTATTTACGCGAAGCTTATCGAATTGGGCCAAATCAGTTTGGCTTGCGTTGTCCCGCCGAGCCGATTGAAGATTTTATAGCTAAAGGTGGAAAGCTCTCTGACACAGTAAAACGCCAATGTTTATGTAATACCTTATTTTCTGCCATTGGCTTAGGACAAACACACCAAATCCGGGGTGAAAGATATATTGAGTCACCAATCTTTACCATGGGTGATGATGTTAGTTTTATTCATCATTTAATGACAAGTCCAGATGGTGGTTATACCGCAGCTGATGCTCTGCGTTATTTAGGTTCTTTATGATAAAATAAGCCCATAATGAAAACTCATGCTAATTTAACTAGACAAGAACGAATAGCCAAAGTCATGTCCGATCGGAAAAATGACTTCTGTTTAATTTTAGAAAATTTAGCAGAAGCTAATAATATTTCTGCGATTTTAAGAACTGCCGAGGCTTTTGGTGTTGGACAGGTTTGCATTATATATGACAAATCAAAACCAAGATTATCCATGCAAACTTCCAGTGGAGCTAGTAAATGGTTAAATATTAATTATTTTGATTCAACAGAGGAGTGTTTGACTCAGCTTAAAAAACAAGGATTTACCATAGTTGGGGCGCTAGTTGATCCTGAAGCTAAAGTTCTCTGGAATCAGAGTTTTGAAGGTAAAGTAGCAATTATGGTTGGAACTGAAGTTACTGGTTTAACTGAAGTTGCTCAACAACATGTTGATCATAATATCTATTTACCCATGATTGGTTTAACAGAATCCTTGAATGTTTCTGTCTCTGCAGCTATATTTTTATACGAGGTGATTCGTCAAAAAGAAGTTAATAATTGAAATGGTCGAGATTAGATCCGGATTATTTAAACGTTTTAGACAAATTAATTATGATCATGTTGCCGCGGTCGGTGAGGTTCCCGGTGGAGAAATTCAAATACCTCGTGACATCCCTTTATCTTCTGATTCTTTTCCAGACCCAGAAAATCAACGTTTATTAGCTGATGCTATGGCTGCTTTCTCTGCACATTCTGATTTGCCACAAATTTTAGATAAATTGAACTTGGCAGCCACTGCTATTCGAACTAAGGAAGGTAGTAGATGGGTCAAGTTTGGTTTAGTTGCTGGAGCCGGTTTATTGGGAATGGCAGCAGCTGCCGCTGTCATAATCCATAATCGTCAGTCAGAAAGAAAAACCCGAGAGGCTTTAATTAAAGATTACACTGGTGGGGTTTGATTAGTTTTACCGTCAAGGATATTTCTGATTTCATCAATAATTTGGTCTGGATTGTACGCTGCTTTGACCATGTAACCAGTTGCTCCTAGTCTAAACCCTTCACGAATAACTTCATCTTGACCTAGATTAGTCAACATTACTACCGGAATTTGCTTGAGAGTCTCAGTTTGTTTAATTGTCTTTAGGATCTCTAAACCATTTGTATCTGGCAGCATAATATCTAAAAGCACTAAATCAACCTGACCCTGACTAATCGCGGCCATACCATCTTTACCATTCGCGTAAGCGACGGCTTCAATACCCTCCAATTTTAACTGGCGGGTATAGATCTCACGAATAAATTCGTCGTCTTCAACCAAGATGACTTTCTTAGCCATATTTTGATTATAGCTTAGTCCGTTTAAATGTCTAGCGAAGAGTTTAAATTGGGCCTGAAGCCGGGCTCATTTAAAAAGTCGAGGAGTGAGTCTGCTCAACATCTACAATCCCTTTACCTGATAAAACATTAGCAATCTGCTCCATGATTTGGTCTGGATTATAAGTAGCTTTAACTAAGTATCCGATGGCACCTAAACTTTTTGCTTGTTGAATCACTTCATCCTGAGCTAAGTTCGTTAGTAAGACTACCGACGTTTGCTGGTTTTGACCACTAGCCTTAATTATTTTCAGCAGTTCAATTCCATTTGTATCTGGCAACATCACGTCAAGTAATATCAAATCAAATTTCTGATTTTGAATCTCTTTAGTAGCATCATCACCATTCATCACTGAAGTTAGTTGATATCCTGTTTGAGTTATTTGACGACTGTATATCTCATTAATATATTGGTCGTCTTCAATTAATAATATTTTTTTAGCTGGATCCATATTTTAAGACGCTAATGGCAGGCTGAAACTAAAAGTTGAGCCTTGTCTTTCAATTGACTCTACCCAAATTTTACCATGATGTAGCTCGACAATCGATTTACAAATATACAAACCTAAACCAGTTCCTTTCGCACCTTTTTCAAGCTTTCCAGAGACTCTAAAGAATTTTGTGAACAGTTTTGAGATTGCTTCATTTGGAATTCCTTGCCCAGTATCTGCTACGTGAGTAATTAATTCATTATCCTTCTGCTCAAAATAAACTCTAACTGATCCACCTGAGTCAGTGTAATTAATAGCATTATTTACTAAATTCATTAGCACTTCACTTACACGAAGTCGATCAATTTTAGCCTGAGCTAGAGGAACAGTCGGCTCTTCAAATCGCAACTCTATTTTTTTATCTTTTGCCCGCTCATTTAATTCACCCACCACTTGTCGAGCAATTGCTACCCAATCAGCAGGTTCAGTCGAAATAGATAAAACACCCCGCTCTAATTTTGCAGCGCTAAGAATATTCTCAACTAAGCCTGTTAGTGTTTGCGCTGATAAACTGATTCGATCTAAAAACATCTTTTGATCATCAACGAGTTTATCCTTATTCTCTTTCATATAAATATATAAGTAGCTTTTAATCGAAGTGAGAGGTGTTCTGAGATCGTGTGCTGCCATTGAAACGAAATCCAATTTCATCCGCTCATCAAGTTTCTCTTCGCTGACATCTTCGAGGGTAATAATTGAGCCAATATCAATTGCTTGACCGTTGGGAATTTGACTAGAGATGAGATTGACAATTAGTTCTTTATCTTGAGCTGCTAGCATCCGAACACCATCTTTTTGATAAACAATATCTTGATCAGCTGGAGCGTTCTTGGGACTGTAAGTGGTATCAGGGACTGCTGTTGATTTATCAAATACCTGCAAAACTTGTCCAATCTGTTTTCCGATTACTTCTTGTTGTGGATAGCCAATTAGTTTCTCTGCAGCTTTATTAAAGATTATTACCTCACGGTTCCAGTTCGTTACAATT
Source organism: uncultured Gammaproteobacteria bacterium (assembly GCA_964441115.1). Classification (GTDB taxonomy): domain Bacteria; phylum Patescibacteriota; class Microgenomatia; order Daviesbacterales; family UBA10151; genus CAYTXH01. The sequence continues at coordinate 21,207 of CAYTXH010000009.1, forward strand.
ACCGCTTCATTAATTTTGTCCAAAGCTAAAGCCACTCGAGTTGTTTCCTGTTGAAGAGCTTCGGTCTGTTGATGAACTTTATTTTCTAGTGTGACATTAGTTGAGCTTAATTGCTGATGTAACTGAGCTAAGTCTGTAAATAGTTCATTATAGAAAACCGCAATCTCTCCAAATTCGCCCTTTTCTCCCAAGGGAATTTGGTATTTTAAATTACCGCCTTTAACCTGATTAATACCCTCTAAAATATGACCCATTGAAGTCACAAATTGCAGATATACATAGCCAAATCCCAGAACGACTAATAATCCAAATAGCGCTGCGAATTTAATCGCCGTATTCTGTAAAATTTGAGACTCTGTTCGAAGTTGTTGTTGTTGCGAATATGTTACAGCTGGTTCGGCCAATTGTGCATTTATTTTGTTGCTTAATCCCCATATTTGATAACTAAACCATGCCACCAGTCCAGCAGTTACCAAAAAAATTACTAAAATTTGAAATCTGAAGCTGTAAAAATAGGACATGGGCAGTATCTTTATTCTACAGGAAAAAATAATAATTTTCAGCACAAAATAGCGAGTTTTGTTACAATACATCATATTAAGCTAGCCTAGTCAGATTTACTATGAAAGTAGCCTTGGTTCATGATTATTTAAAAGAGTACGGAGGAGCAGAAATGGTCCTCGAAGATCTACATCAGTTATTTCCTGATGCTCCAGTTTATGTTTTTTATTACTCACCAGCGGGATTGGGAATTCATAACAAGCGTCTGAAAAAATGGGATATTAGAACTTCGGTCTACCAGAAGTTTCCCTTTGCCAATCGTTTTCTGTCTGCATCTAGAATTATCGCTCCAATGATTTTTGAGAACTTTGATCTCTCTGATTATGATTTAGTTATCTCCTCATGCAATCATCACTCTGCTAAAGCAGTGATTACTAATTCTGATGCCTTACACATTAGTTATATTCATACACCACCGAAAATGCTTTATGGATATTCCACTTCTTTTAACTATAAAAAACATTGGTATACCAGAATCGCGGGTGAATTAGCAAATCACTTTTTAAGACTATTCGATTATGAGATCTCTCAACGACCAGATATTTTAATTGCGAATTCTAAAAATGTTTATAATCGAATTAAGAAGTTTTATCGTCGAGAGAGTACCATCATTTATCCAGGAGTTGATGTTAAAAAATATGCTTCTGTCAAAAAGACAAATGGTGATTATTATTTAGCACTTAATCGTCTAGTTAGAGGTAAGGGAACTGAGATTATTGTTGAAAGTTGCAAGCAACTAAACCTACCATTAAAAGTCGTTGGCGATGGGCCTGAAATAGAAAGACTCAAACAAATAGCTGGACCAAAAACAGAATTTCTGGGTGCAGTTGATGAAGATACGAAGATTCAATTATTAGCTAATGCTCGGGCACTAATTGTTGCGACAGAACAAGAAGATTTTGGTATTACTCCAGTTGAAGCAATGGCAGCAGGAACCCCTGTTATCGCTGCTCGATCTGGTGGCTATTTAGAAACAATTATTGAAGGTAAAACTGGGGAATTCTTCAAGGCTTCAGCTAATTTAGGAGAATCTAAATCTTATGTTGATCAACCATCAGTGGATAATTTGGTTAAAGTTTTATCCAAATTTAATCCAAAAAAATATAGTGCTGTTGATTGCCGAAACCAAGCGACTAAATTCTCTAAGCAACAATTTAATCAGCAAATATTAAAAATTGTTAACGACCATTTTAAGGCTAAATAATTTATCTGAAGGTGTTACAATAGCCTCATGCCAGAACTTCCTGAAGTCGAAACTATTAAACGAGGATTAGCCGAAAAAATCATCGGATCAAAAATTATTGAGATTAATATTTTAAATCCTAAAAGTTTCCAAGGTGAATTATTACCAGTGATTGGTCAAACAATCACTCAAGTTAGAAGAAGAGCTAAAGTTCTAATCATCGATTTATCAAATGATCAAAGTTTGATTTTTCATTTAAAAATGTCTGGTCAATTAATTCTTTCTTCTTCTGAAAAAAATTCTACACAACCAAAAGTAGTCGGAGGGCATCCGACCAAAGATATGCTAGGACAGATGCCAAACAAATCGACCAGAGTAATTTTCTCTTTATCATCAGACAGTAAATCAAATAATTATCAATTGTATTTTAATGATCAACGTAAATTCGGTTGGGTAAAAGTTATTGCCACTGATCAAATTACTGAGACTAGTTGGCTAAAATCTTTAGGTCCTGAGCCATTAGAATCGGCATTTACTGTAGACATTTTAAAAAAACAGTTAAATCGCCGACCAAAAACGCCGGTTAAAGTCGCCCTATTAGATCAGCAATTAATTGCTGGAATTGGTAATATTTATGCTTGTGAAGCTTGTTTTATGTCCAGAATTGATCCCAAGAGATTCGTCAAAACCTTAACAGATTCTGAAATTAAACTTCTTCATCAATCCATTATTGATGCCTTACAAGCCAGTATTAAGTATGGTGGCTCATCAAAAACGAATTATTTAAATGCTTCCGGTGAAAAAGGCTATTTTTTAGATGTTGCTACAGTTTATGATCGACTTAATCAACCCTGTCGAGTTTGCCAACAACCGATTTCTAAAATTAAACTTGGTGGTAGAGGAACATACTTATGTACTAATTGCCAGGTCTAATTATGTCTGATTCAACAACCAACTCTGTGATTCGTCATCCTGGTTTTATTAATTTATGGACTAATCAAATTTTAGTTCAATTAGCGTATAACTGTTTAAATTTTAGTTTGATTATTTGGGTTTATCAGTTAACGCAATCAAATAGTGCAGTCTCAATATTAATGTTTGCCATTTATTTACCAGCTGTATTATTTGGATTAATTGCTGGCGTATTAGTTGATCTTTTAAATCGTAAGTTAATATTTATCTGCGTTAATTTTGGTTTAACACTATTATTTATTAGCTTAATTATTGTTAAACAGTATTATTTCGCAATATTAATTGTGGCATTTTTAGTTAATACTTTATCTCAGTTTTATACTCCGGCCGAGGCGTCTGCTATTCCACTAATTGTTAAAAAGAATCAATTATTAACCGCGAACTCCTTATTCTCTATAACGCTATTTCTGACTTTTTTAGTTGGTTTTGGATTAGCTGGGCCAATCATTGATAAATTAGGTATCAATTATGCTTTTGGTCTTGGGGGATTATCATTATTTATTGCATTTATTTTAGCGGGATTTTTTCCGAATCTTATAAGCACTCCAAATGCCCGAGCAATCCATTTGAAAAACGCCTTAATTTCAATAAATGTCTCTCAAATATTATCTGAGGTTTTATTTCAATTACATCAAACAATTATTCTTGCCAAAAAAGATGTTTCGATACTTGTGGCAATTTTTATTATGTCAGGTATCCAGGTGTTTATTGGTATTATGGCAGTTCTAATCCCTGATTTTTTAGAACAAATAGTTAGAATTAGTGCTACCAAAGCCTCTTACTTTTTAGTCATTCCCTTAGGGTTAGGTATGGTGACTGGTGGTTTCTTATTATCTAAGTGGGGGAACAGCTTAGCTAAAAGATTTATTGTTAGTAGAGCCATTCTTTTGGCGGGAGCATTGTTCGTAATTGCGGGAACAGCCCCATCATTAAGCTTTGTTTTCTCGCTAACCTTCTTAAATAAATTTCCGCTAGTTGGTATTCTGGCATTTGGATCTTATGTTTTAGGTATTTGTTTAGTCTCCATCATGGTTCCTTCGCAAACTGTAATTCAAGAGAAGACTCCAGATGGAGACCGAGGTAAAGTCTTTGCATTATTAGCAGTTGCTATGTCAGCTTTTTCGTTAATTCCTGTTTTAGTATCAGGAATATTAGCCGATTTAATCGGCACCCCCAGATTATTAACCATCCTGGGAAGTATTATTTTTTTATTAGGATTATTCTCATTAAAACCAACCCTGATTTCCAAATCAAATCTTCTACCAGATCAATTAAAAGGTTTTTTTGGTTTAGATCAAAAGTAAGCTTGAATTAATCATTGGGAATCTGTACCATCCCTCTATGTTTTTAAAACATCTTCAGTTAACTAATTATCGTAATTATCAATCATTTGATTACAAGTTTAAAAATAAAATCACAATTCTCATTGGCAATAATGCTCAGGGGAAATCAAATATTCTTGAAGCTATTTATTTTTTGGCTACAACAAAATCTCAGCGGGCAGATGCAGACGAAGAAATTATTAATTATCAAACTGATTTTTGTCGGACTACGGGAACTGTTCTAAATTCGGAAGAATCTTCAGATCAAGTTCAATTAGAAATCGCCATGCAAAAGCAGCCAACAGGGCTCGCTAAAAAAGTGAAAGTTAATGGTTTACCACGTCGGGTATTAGATTACATCGGCAATTTATCGGTTGTTACTTTTTCTCCCGAAGATATTAATTTGGTTTCAGGACCGCCATCACTAAGACGATGGCATCTCGATTTAACTTTAGCCCAAACTGACAAAGAATATAAAAAAGCCTTAACTCAGTATGGAGAAGTTGTAACTAGAAAAAATAAGATTTTAAAAAGAATAAGAGAAGGACAGGGTAGAAGTGATGAAATTGATTATTGGATTGATCAGCAAATTTTATTTGGTAATTTAGTGACAGCCAAAAGACAAGCTTTTTTTGAATATATAAATAATTTAAGCAATCAGACTTCAACTAGAGAACTAACTTTTGAATATCGTCCTAATTTGATTAGCCAAGAAAGATTATTAGAATATCGAGAAAGAGAAATTTATGCTGCGACATCATTAGTAGGTCCTCACCGGGATGATTTTGCTTTCATGTTAAAAAACAGTTTAGGACAGCATCGTGATTTGCACCACTTTGGATCAAGAGGGGAGCAACGGACTGCAGTTCTAGATTTAAAGATCGCTGAATTAGCTTTTATTGAACACTTTACAGGTCATCGACCGTTACTTCTTTTAGATGACGTTTTTTCTGAATTAGATGGTATTCATCGCCAGCAGGTAATTAAATTATTACCTCAACAGCAAACTATTCTAGCTGCTGTCGAGGTTGATCCAGCTATCAGTCAAGTTATTTCTGATGTTAGTCTGCTTTTCGTTAATAATGGGCAAATCAGCGAGTCAAAAGAATCAACAAAAGACCAATAGTTGCGGTAAATTTGCGATAATTAGTTAGAAGTCATAAAATGAATAAACCCCACTATGTTTGTTTCAAAATACACCATTACTAATTCCATCTTAAGACATATTGGTATTATTGATGCTTCTCGTGAAGTTATTAACCACGCGCCACTGATCCCTGCATGGGAAGCCAAGTTTCGTAAAGATGCGATGGAGCGTTTTGTTCATCATGGTACTAGACTAGAAGGAAATGCATTAAGTGATGAAGAA
>CAYTXH010000010.1:0-26527 GCA_964441115.1 uncultured Gammaproteobacteria bacterium
AATTATTTTAGGGAGAAAATTGGGTTCGCCAAACATCTTCATCAGCTGGTGATTATTGGCCAGCTGTAGGTGAAAAAATCCCTGAAAAAACTGCACCGAAAGCACCAATCTTTAAAGATGGTGAAGCTGCTGGGACAGGTAGAGAAATTATCAAAAGAAGTGATCACGCAGTTTATGAGGTAAAAGTGGGTACAACTAGTACCGAAGTTAGTTTTCCGATCGTTACTTTTGCTGGATGGAGTGGTAAGGTAAATGGTCAATCGCAAGAATTTTATCCTTCAGGTGAGTTTGGCTTACTGACTACTAGATTAAATCAAGGAGAATATCTAGTCCAATTGGAATTTAAAAATACTTTTATTAGAACCTTCGGTAATTGGGTATCTTTAACAAGTTTGGTTATTTGGTTAGTGGGTTGGTTGTATAGCAGTGGATATCTCCAGAGACTTAAGTTCTCAATAAGGCCAAAATGAAATTACAAATAAAGTGGTGGGGTTGGTTAATTCTAATTTTAGTTGTTGGTGCGGTGGTGCGTTTTGGGTGGTTTGGTCAATCACCACCTTCATTAAATTGGGATGAAGCTTCTTTAGGCTATAACGCTTATTCAATTGCCTTAACCGCTAAAGATGAGTGGAATCGATTATTACCAATTAGTTTTGAGGCTTTTGGTGATTTCAAATTGCCAGTATATATATATGCGAGTGTTCCTTGGGTAAAAATCTTTGGTTTAAGTGAATGGTCGATTCGCTTAACATCAATGTTGGCTGGTGTGGTTAGTATTGGTCTAGTTTATTTGATTGGTTATCAGTTGTTTAATGACCGGAAAATCGGTTTAGCTGCAGCAGGTTTAATGGCAATTAGTTCATGGGCAATATTCTTTTCCCGAGCAGCTTTAGAGGCTAATTTGAGTCTAACTTTAGTACTGTTGGGGATTTATGGTTGGTTATTAGCCCGGACAAAACCATTGGGATGGGTGATCGGTTCTATTGGATTTGGGCTAAGTCTATTTACCTATAATTCGGCTCGTGTAGTAGTCCCATTACTAGTTGGTTGGTGGCTACTAATTAGTTGGAAGAAATTAAATTGGAAATTACTACAATTTTGGCTAGCTGGCGTGATACTACTTGTCGCTGTTGGTTTTGCTGGTTATCAAGGGATTGCTCAAGATTCGAGTGCGCGTTACTACTGGGTATCGATTATTGATCAAGGAGCGATTAATTACTTAAATGAATCGCGAGGTTTAAATCATTGGCCGTTGGGATTAGAGAAATTAATTTTTAATCGTTATGTGTATTTTACTCAACATTTCCTACTTAATTATTTAAGTCATTTTGGGGTTAACTTTTTGTTTTTGGAGGGAGGCAGTAATTATCAGTTTTCTGTTCCGGGGTGGGGAATGTTGAATTGGTTTGAAGCGCCATTAATATTAATTGGTTTATGGCAAATTTGGCGATTAAAGAAAATTAGATGGTTTATTTTAGGTTGGTGGTTATTAGCTCCAGTGGCTTCGGCTGTGACCAGAGAAGCTCCACACCCACTCCGGGATATTTATCAATTAGGAGCTTGGCAATTAATTGCTGCTGTTGGTTTTTGGCAGGCAATTAACTGGTTTAATTCTAGAAAATTACAATTTGCCAGCGGATTATTAGTTGTTGGTTTAGTTGGCTATTTTGGTTGGTATTATTCAAATTATTTAAATGTTTATCCAAAACAAAACTCGCAATCATGGCAATATGGAATGAAGCAGATGGTAGATTGGATCGACGAAAGATCAGATCAACCAATTTATGTTAGTAAACGATATGGTGAAGCACATATCTTTTATCTGTTTTACAGTCAGTATGATCCAGTTAAATATCAATCAAATCCATCTTTAGTTAGATATAGTCAAACAAATTGAAGATATAAAGACCAATTAGATCCGATAAGATTTATTAATGATTGGGAGGTTGTTAAAATAACTGAATCAATAAATAATGGTTGGTTAATTACGTCGCCAAATAATTATCCTAAGAATAAACAAGTTATTGATCAAATTAAATTTCAAGATGGTAGTGTGGCATTAGAATTAATTAAGCTATGAAGATAAAAATATTTAAAAAATTAATAGTGGTTTTTTTGATTAGTCTAGCGCTGATTTTACGACTCTGGGATTTGCCTAATAATCCACCCGGATTGACTTGGGATGAAGCTGCCTTAGGTTATAACGCTTATTCCTTACTCAAAACTGGCCGAGATGAATATGGGACTTTTATGCCGGCTAATTTAACTTCTTTTGGAGATGATAAACCTGCGATTTATGCTTATTTAACGATTCCATTTGTAGCGATATTTGGCTTGAATGAGTTAGCAGTTAGATTGCCATCGGCTTTAGCTGGGGTAATGTCAGTGGTTTTAAGCTATTTAATTATTCGTCGGTTATTTAAATCTATTTGGACAGGCTTTTTGGCAGCTTTAATGTTAGCAATATCTCCTTACATGTTGCAGTTCTCGAGACCAGCTTTTGAAGCAAATTTGGCTTTAATGTGGAATTTATTTGCTGTTTGGGCGGTTTTAAAAGTTAAAGAGAATCAGCGATGGTGGTTGTTGGCTGGGGTCTCAATAGGTCTATCAATGTTTACTTATCAATCGTCACGATTATTTTGGCCATTAATGTTAATGTGGGCAGCTTGGATGTATCGTTTAAGTTGGTGGGGTGTTTGGAGACAAGTTTGGTTTAAAGTTTCAGCGGCAATTATCGGAATTACTTTTAGCTTATTGATAATGACAGTAATTATCATGGGACAGGGTAATCGTTTGGCTGCTTTAAATGTTTTTTCTTACGACCAGCCAACAGAAAGAGTTGAGATGTTGGCGAGAGAACATCGGAGTAGCATTTCAGATCCAGGTTTTGAAGTTTTGCATGGGCAATGGTGGGCTGATATTAGAGGTTTATTTGAAAGAGGTTTAATTTATTTTTCACCTAAAGTTTGGTGGGTAGAGGGTGATAGTAATCAACGATCGCGAGTTCCAGATTTAGGGATTTTAGCTTATTATTCGATCTTACTATTACCTTTGGGATTATATTGGTTAATTCGACATGATGGGCGGTTAGCAAAATTGATTTTAGGATGGTGGTTAATTGCGGTGATTCCGGCGATGTTATCACGAGATTTATTAAATTCTTTGAGATCTTTAAACACTGTTTGGCCAATTTCTATATTGGAGGCATTAGGAATAGTAGCTATTTTTGAATCAATACAGGCGAAAAAAATCTGGTTAAAGATTATTGTAGCGTTGGTCGTTGGTGGAGCTATTTTTGCTAATGGAGTAATTTATTTAGATCGGTATTATTTACATGCGCCGATTAGTTATGACAAATACTGGTTATCGGCATATCGGCCAATGTATCAAGAATTAAATAAACTTGAGCTGAATAAATATAGTCGAGTAAGAATCAGCGATGGTTTTGGTCAACCGTATATCTATTATCTGTTTTACCAAAAATATGATCCATCAAAGTATCAACAAATGGCAAAGTTAGATCAATCTGGAGTCGATGTTGGCTCTATAAAGCAAGTTGATAAGTTAGAGTTTGGCTGGATTGATTATCATTTTGAAAGGTTTCAAAAGAATAGTTTAATTGTGGCAACAGAATCGGATATTAGTACTGATCAAGTAGCTGAGCAGCCTAATTGGAAGATTTTATCAGAGATAAAATTTGCTAATGGTCAGATCGCTTTTAGAGTTATTGAGATACCATGAAAAGTGATAAGTGAAAAGTGAAAAGTGATAAGTGATAAGCGATAAGTGAATGGTAAGTTAGAATTAATTGGGGGTAAATAAAGATATGAAAAAAATTAATTGGTGGTTAATAGCGATTATTATATTAGCAGCAGTACTAAGACTAGTAGTGTTAGATAAATATCCAGTCGGAATAAATTCTGATGAAGCGGCGCTTGGTTACAATGCTTATTCGATCATAAAAACTGGTAAAGATGAATATGGTGAGTTTCTACCAATGGCATTTAAATCTTTTGGAGATTATAAACCGGGATTATATGTCTATTTTACGATTCCCTTTGTTGCCTTATTAGGATTAAATGAATGGGCGGTTCGTTTGCCATCTGCTTTATTAGGTATTGGGACTGTTTATTTAATATTTTTACTTAGTCAAAGATTATTTAACTCTCGTGGAGTTAGTTTATTAGCGAGCTTGATGTTAGCAATTAGTCCATGGCATTTGCATTTTAGTCGAGGAGGGTGGGAAACGAATGCTGCAACTTTCGGGATAGTGTTAGGAGTTTGGGGTTGGTTAAAAGCTTTAGAAAATCCAAAATGGTGGTGGGTTTCGGGTGGGGCGTTTTTAGCGTCAATGTATTTATATCAAAGCCCTAGATTAGTTGTTCCGGTTTTAATATTAGGGTTCGCGATTTACCATTGGCGTAAGTTATTCTCTCAAAAGAAACAGCTAATTTGGCCGATCTTAGGTCTTGGTTTATTAACTATTCCCTTAGCTAGTCAATTTATTTTTGGAGGTGGAACCGCCCGTTTCCAAGGTTTATCTTTTACATCTGATTTAGGGCCAAAGTCTCGATTAGAAGAACTTCGAGGAGAGCACCAATCAGAGAATGGAATATTAGCTAAAATACTGCATAATAAAGTTACTGCTTATGGCCCAGCGTTTATAGAACATTATTTAGATCATTTTGATAGTCAATTTTTATTTATTAATGGTGAGGAAGTTATTAGACATCGAGTTCCAGAGACAGGACAGTTCTATTTATTAAATGCTATTTGGTTAATTGCTGGAATTATCTTTTTAAGTCGGTCAAATATTAAAAATAAATTTTTAATTGTTTGGTGGATATTAGTCGCTCCATTAGCATCAGCGATGACTTTTCAAACTCCAAATGCTTTGAGAAGTTTAAATATGGTTGTTCCGATGACGCTAGTAATGGCATATGGGGCAGTTCAATTATTTAAATTGTTTATGATTAGACCAGCACTTAATTGGCGAATATATCGAATTTTTTCAGTGACACTGGTAGTGATTATTGTTATTTTTAGTAGTTTTGAATTTGTTAGATATATGGAGAGCTATTATTTAAGGTATCCATACCGATGGCCAATTGCTTGGGAATATGGTTTTAAAGAAATGATTCCTAAATTGGCAAAGTATCAGGATAAATATGACCAAATTATTATTACCGATCGTTATGACCAACCATATATTTTAATTTTGTTTTATAGCAAATACGATCCAGCCAAATATCAACCTCAAGCGAAATTAACAGAGAGAGATAAATTTAATTTCGGGACAGTTCGTGGTTTTGATAATTTACAATTTAGATCTATTAATAAAGACGAAGTTAGTAAACAAGAAAAAACTTTATATATTGGTACTCCACAGGAAATTACTAACCAATCAAGGAAAATTGATCAAATAAACTTTCCGAACGGAGAACCAGCATTTATTTTTAGTGAATGATTATGAAAATATCAGCCGCCATTGCGACATTTAATGAAGAAGAAAACATCGGTCCATGTTTGGAATCTGTTGTCAATTTGGTTGATGAAATAGTAGTAGTTGATGGATCGTCAACTGATCGGACGGTGGAGATTGCCAAAAGTTTTGGAGCTCGAGTTGAAATTCGTCCTAATCCTCCGATCTTTCATATTAATAAACAGCTGTCTTTTGATTTAGCGCAAGGGAATTGGATATTGTACTTAGATGCTGATGAGAGAGTATCTCCAGCTTTAGCAAAAGAGATTCAACAAATTATTAATATGTCAGATGAAGAGCTCGATCAATATCAGTTGAAATTAAAAAACCGACGATTGTTTTTAAGACATCAAATGCTATTAGAAGATCGTGATGGTAGAGTTGGGGATTTAAACGGTCAGACAAATGCTTTTTTTATGCCGCGGTTAAATTTCTTTTTAGGTAAATATTTAAGATACGGTGGTGTATACCCAGATGGAGTTATACGTTTATTTCGAAAAGGCAAAGCTTATCTACCCTGTAAAGATGTTCATGAACAGATGGTGGTTACCGGTAAAGTTGGCTGGTTAGATCATGATTTATATCATATTGATTCACCGACTTTTAGCAGATATTTGGCTCGAAATAGCCGTTATATTGATTTAATAGCTAGTCAATTATCACAAAGGAAATTAGCTAAAAACTTAATCACAATTATTGATTATAATTTAATAAAACCTCTGGATTGGTTGCTAAGAACTTTATTTAGACATAAAGGTATTTTGGACGGTTGGCAAGGAATTGTTTTTTCTATATTTAGCTCACTAAGATTTCCCAGAGCTTATTGGCGCTATTGGAGTAGATCTAATTAGTTGAGAGAAAATAAAAAATGAAAGTAGCTATTAATTCAACACCATTATCTACGGGACATGCCGGTAGAGGTATTGGCTTTTATACGAAACACTTATTAGCAGAATTAAAGAAATTGGATGTTGAGATTCAGGAATTTAGTACTTTAAATGAAATTAATTTAGCGGATTTAATTCATTTTCCATTTTTTGATATTTCTCGTCGAAGTTTACAATGGAAATATACTTTACCGACTATAGTGACTATTCATGATTTAATTCCGGTTAAATTTTATGAACATTATCCTTTGGGGGTTAAGAGTGGTTTGAATTGGCAATGGCAAAAACGGGCAATTAAAAATATTGATCAAATAATTACAGATTCTGAATGCTCAAAAAAAGATATTATTGAATTATTAAAGATACCTGAAGATAAAATTAAAGTAGTCAGCTTAGCAGCTGCTTCAGGTTTTCGAGTAATTAATGATCAGAAAATATTAAAAGCTATTAAGCAGAAATATAATTTGCCAGAAAAGTTTGGCTTATATGTAGGTGATGTTAATTGGAATAAGAATTTAACAGGGTTGGCTAATAGTTGTTTATCTGCTGATTTAGATTTAGTGGTAATTGGCAAGGGTTTTAGTTATCAAGGAGATTTGAATCATCCGGAATTGGCAGAATTAAAGCAGTTTAGGCAAATTGTTGAAGGAAAATCTAATGTTCATCAGTTAGGTTTTGTGGAAACAGAAGATTTAGTGGCGATTATGAATTTAGCGACTATTTATTTACAGCTATCAAGATATGAAGGATTTGGCTTACCAATTTTAGAAGCTCAGGCCTGTGGTGTGCCAGTAATTGCTTCTAATCGATCTTCTTTGCCTGAAGTAGCTGGTGATAGTGCTAAGTTGGTGAATATTGATAATTCCGAGGAGGTTATTGAAGCAATTCGCGAATTATTAGCGAATCCAGAGCAACGACAAGCATTATCAGCAGCTGGACTAAAAAATAATAAAAAATATAGCTGGGAGAGGGTAGCACAGGAAACTTTGGAAGTTTATCAACAGCTGGTTGCTTCGAAGTAAGTCTGTTATGCTAATTTGATGAGATTCCCCAAAACTATTTTAGGCATAATTAAACATCCGTTGATGACCGGAAGTTTAATTATGGTGATTGGTAGTAATTTAGTTAATGCTTTTAACTATTTTTATCATTTAATTATTGGCCGATTATTAGGACCCGAAGGATATAGCGAATTAGCGGCGTTATTCTCGCTGATTGTTTTATTAAGTGTTTTACCCGGAGCATTTGCTCCGGTAATTGTCAAATATATTTCGGCAGCTAAATCTGATGATGAAATTGCTAGTTTATGGGGTTGGTTTCATCGGTTAATGTGGTGGCTAGGAATAATAGTAACTATTATTTTGCTTTTAGTCTCTCCGCTCTTAAAAGACTTTTTGCACGTTGATATAAATTGGCATATCTGGTTGGTTGCGATAGCTTCTGGGATTGCTTTGCCATTAACTGCTAATAGATCTGTTTTGATTGGATTAATGCAGTTTCATCAGCATGTTTTTAATGGATTAGCTGAAAATACTATTAAATTAGGTTTAGGTGTAGGGTTGATCTTATTTGGTTGGATGGTGAGTGGGGCGATGACAGCATTAGTTTTAGGTTATGGTTTTGCCTTATTATTAACTTTTTGGCAATTAAAAAAATATCGTAAAAAGGAAAAGTTAATTTCTATTGATCGAAAAGATATTAGTAAGTATGCAGTACCAGTTTTTATGCAGAGCTTAGCCATGATGTCTTTAATGTCAGTGGATATTATTTTAGTAAGGCATCTTTTTAGTCCGGAGATTGCAGGTATTTATGCTGGAATGTCGACAATGGGTAGAATTATTTTTTACGCCAGCGGTGCAGTTGGATCAGTTATGTTTCCTTTAGTTTCAGCTAAATTCTCTAAGGGGGAAGCTTACCGAAGTGTCTTTATGTTGAGTTTATTAATGGTTGCTTTGATGGTTGTCGGATTATTAATAATTTATTCAGTATTTCCGGAATTAATGATTAGTTTATTGTATGGATCAGCTTACCTATCCGGAGCGGGCACCTTAGTTTGGTTTGGTTTAATGGGAGGACTATTAGCGCTAAATAGTTTATATATTAGTTATAATTTAGCATTGAAGCGAACAAAGATTGTTAGTTTAGTAGTTTTGGCGGCCATAGCTCAAGTAATCGGGATTTTCTGGTGGCATCAATCGATTGAAGGTGTAATTATATTATCAGTCACAATAACAGCTTTACTGCTGGCCGGACTAGTTATATACTCAGCATATGCAGACCAAGCTAATATCAATCATCGTACCGGCCTATAAACAAGGTAAATTGATTGCTACAGATTTAACAAAAATTCATCAAGTTGCTGAAACATTACCTAATGATTTTGAAATTATTTGTGTAGTTGATGGGACTAGTTTAGATGATACTTATAAAATCGCTCGACAAGCAGCTAAAAAATTAAAGAATGTTCGAGTTATTGGTTATCCCCATAATAAAGGAAAGGGATATGCTGTTCGTTATGGCATGGCGGCTAGTGAAGGTCAGATAGTTGGTTTTATGGATGCTGGAATGGATATCGATCCTAAGGGATTATCAATGTTGCTAGAGCATTTTAACTGGTACAATGCTGATATTATTATTGGTTCGAAGAGACATCCTGTTTCGATTGTTGATTATCCATGGCAAAGAAAGATCTTATCATTTGTTTATCAACAATTAGTCAGAATTCTTTTTGGTTTGAAAGTTCGAGATACTCAAGTTGGGATGAAGTTTTATCGTCGGGCAGTATTAGAGAAAGTATTACCGAGATTATTAGTCAAGAAGTTTGCTTTTGATATTGAGATCTTAGCTGTGGCAAATGCTTTAGGTTATAAAAGGATTTATGAATCGCCGATTCAACTTAAGTTAGATTTTGGTAAATCAGGAATTACCAGCAAAAATTTTATTAGAACAGTTAGTTTAATGGTTTGGGATACTTTAGCAGTATTTTATCGTTTGAAAATAAAGCATTACTACGATGATGGTAATAAGCGAAATTGGATCTATGATCCGGAATTAAGCCTGCGAATAAATATTCCATGAAAATACTAATACTGAATTGGCGCGACCTGCTCAATTCAAAGTCTGGTGGGGCGGAAGTTATCACCACTAGATACGCTTTAAGTTGGATAAAAAGAGGTCATCAAGTTTGGTGGATATCAAATGAATTTTCTAAATCAAAAAAATCTCAAAAAGTTGATGGGATTAATTATTTGAGATTTGGGCCAGCACTTGATGGGCATTGGATAACTTGGCTATGGAAGTATCCGTTTTTTTTAATTAGAGCGATTATGATGGCGAAGAGATTAATTGCTGAAAAGAAAATAGATTTGGTTATTGATGAAATTCATGGGCTACCATTTTTTACACCTCTTTTTTGTAAAATTCCAAAGGTATTATTAGTTTGTGAAGTGGCGGGTCCGATTTGGCATCGGATGTATCGTTGGCCAATTAATTGGATCGGTTTTTATTTAGAAAGATTTATTTATCAGTTTTATAAAAATATTAAGATTTGGGCGATTTCTCAAAATACTAAAGCAGATATTTTGGCGATTATTCCAAAGGCTAATGTTGATATTTTGCCTCTAGGCATAGATCCAAAACTCCCAAAAAAGATCTCTATTAGACAAAGAAAATTCCGTCAACCTACTGCAATCTTTGTGGCTCGTTTAGTAAAGATGAAAGGAATCGAGTTAGCGATTGAATCAATTGCTGAAATTAAAAAACAGTTGCCAGATATTCGATTGTTAGTTATTGGACGAGGCGAAGAATTATATGAAAATTCATTAAAAACTAAAGTAATTAGTTTGAATTTATCGCAGCATGTACAGTTCTTAGGTTATGTTGATGAATCTACAAAATATGAATTAATGGGTAAGTCACATTTTCTGTTGCATCCTTCGTATAAGGAGGGTTTTGGTTTAACTGTTTTAGAAGCAGGTTTAGTAGAGACAGCAGCAATTGTCAAAGGAGGAAGTAGTCTAGATGAATTAATTAATTCTAAAATTGATGGTTGGGTAGTTAAATCTGCTAGTCAAATGGGAAAAGCTTTTATTAGAGGTTATCAGTTAAAAAAGTATCGAGCAATGGGACGGGCAGCCCGTAGAAAAGCACTGAACTATAGTTGGTCAAAGATTTTGCGTAAAAAAATTCGAATTGAGGATTTACACCTATAATTATTTATGATAGTCTTGAATCGTGAAAATTAAACTTCGTAAAAAATTTCTTCCCATCGCTACTGCTGTTTTTGGTAAAGAAGAAGAAAAAGAAATTATTGCCGCAATGCGTTCAGGTTGGATTACTTTAGGACCACGAACAAAACAATTTGAAGAAGATTTAGCAAAATATATTGGTTGTAAGTATGTTGTAGCTGTTAATTCCTGTTCCGCGGCATTGCATTTGGCAGTTGTAGCAGCTGGTATTGGACCAGGTGATGAAGTTATTACTACTACGTTTACTTTTGCGGCAACATTAAATGCCATAATTCATACTGGAGCAAAACCTGTTTTAGTGGATATTGATCCTAAAACTTATAACATTGATTATACTCAGATAGAAGCTGCTATCACTAAAAAAACAAAAGCAATTTTGCCTGTTCATTATGGTGGCCAGCCAGTTAATTTGACAAAAATCCGACAAATTGCCAAAGCTCATAATTTGATAGTTATTGAGGATGCAGCCCATGCGATTGGAACTGAGTATAAAGGAAAGAAAATTGGGACTATTTCAGAAATGGCATGTTTTAGTTTCCATCCAGTAAAAAATATGACAACTGGTGATGGTGGAGCAGTGGCAACTAATGATCCGAAATTAGCTGAAAAATTGATGATGCTTCGAGTCAATGGAATGGATAAGGAATCTTGGAAACGTAATACAACCTCAGGATCTTGGGATTATGCCATCACAGTTTTAGGGTTTAAATATCATTTAAATGATTTAGGTGCAGCATTGGGAATTCATCAATTAAAGAAATTAGATAAATTTATTTCTATTCGATCTAAAGTTGCTGCAACTTATGATAAAGCTTTTTCTAAAATAAGTGAGTTAACAGTACCGTTTTCTGATCCTGCTCATCGTCATGCTCACAATTTATATCCACTATTAATTGATACGACAAACTTGTCTTTAACTAGAAATCAAATTATGGAAGAGTTAAAGAAATATAATGTTGGCTCTATAGTTTATTATCGACCGATGCATATGCAGCCATATTATCAGCAATCATTAAAATTGAAAGTTGGGATGTTTCCAGTGGCGGAAAAAGTCTTTGAGCAATTGGTTTGTTTGCCGATTTATGCAGGAATGACTGTTGAAGATGCTAAATATGTAACTGAAGTTCTTAAAAATATCCTGACCCAAGCACGAAAGAAATAATTAATGGATAGTCTCCAATTGGGACGTTTGACTAATCAAGCACCTGTTAAATTAAATCAGTATTTACAATATTTTGGTGTCTCTTCGGCGATGTTAGAGCTGCAAATGGCTGTTAAATACCAACGATTGGTTGATGGTGGAGCTAAGCCAGTCAATTTATTTATTGGTGATGCTTTGAGTGGAGTGGCGGTTTATCGAGTATCAGATTTTGATAGCAATATTTTAGGTTGCAGAACTGGCAAAGTAGATTTAACTATTTCTTTACCTGATCCAATGGTAGCAGGAAAGCTAGTTAAACAGTTGATTAAATCTTTCAAAAAAGATGGTTTGGAGTATGTGACAGTTAGGTTGAGTGCTGCTGATTTGGTGATGATACAGGCATTGGAGGCTTATGGTTTTCAAATCGTTGATGGTTATGTGATTAGCTTAACAAAATGTCGGCCTGTGAATTTTGAATTACCAGAATTGCCGCTGATTATTCGCCAGCCAAAATTATCAGATATACCTAAGTTGCAGAAAAAAATTGCCCCGACATTTATATATAGCCGATTTTTTCGAGATCCTGTTTTAAATTCTGAAATTGCGACAGAGATGCATAGTCAATGGATAGCAAATTCTTTAACCAAGCAAATTGTTGAGGAAGCTTTTGTAGCGGAGATTAATAAAGAACCCGTTGGATTTATTACTGTTGAAGTAGATCATGGATTAAATCATGATTATGGAGTTAAAATGGGGCATATTCCTTTAGTTGGAGTTGATCCCACGTATCGAGGGAAGCAAATATCCCAAAGGTTGACTGAATATGTGATTAATAACTGGTTTGTAAATCAGAATGTTGATCAAATCAGAATTGAGACTCAATTAATTAATTATCCAGCAGCTCGAAGTTATGAACAATCAGGATTTAGAATTGCTGATTCGGCAGTAACTTTGAGATGGAGTAAGAACTAATTATGGAAGGGAATTATTAAAATGATTTGGTTAGCATTGCTTTTTCCAATTTTGGGTTTTATTTTACAAACTTATACTCGGCTTTTTAATAAGTCGTTTGGGGTTGATGTGTGGACTCGTTTATTAGAAATAGATCATGTCCGAAGAAATGGTCATCGAATCCCAGGGAAAATTGCTGGTCAGTTTATGATCGATGGATATTTTGATTATCCACCGGTGATGCCATTTTTATTATCATTTATTAGCAAAGAAAAGTTAGAGAAATATAAAGAACTGGTTGCTCCATTTATTGATGCTTTAAATAATTTATTAATATTTTTTGTAGCATATTATTTTACTCGTGATATTTATGTTGGATTAGTGGCACAAGCTGTTTATACTTTTACTCCGGTAATTGCTTTGGAAAATAGCCAATTAACCCCGCGATCTTTAGGCTATTTTAATTTCAATTTAGCATTTGTGAGTAGTTTGATTTACGTTCAGTCAGGTCACTGGTGGGCACTGATTAGCTCAGTTGTATTTACTACTTTAATCTTCTTATCTCATCGCTTTGCTGCACAATCATTATTTTTCATTTCTATTTTCTTTAGTTTCTATCAGCAAACTTGGTATTATTTTGGAATCTTTTGGGTTGGATTTTTATTGGCAGTAGCATTGACTAAAGGCTATTATTTGCGAGTTCTTCGTGGTCATTTGTACAATATTTATTTTTGGATTCCTAACCGTGAATTTCGTTTTGCACACCAAATTAGAGGTATGCAAAAAGATAATAAAAAGCGAGACTTTGTAGAGTTTATTTATACAATGTTGTCAAAGTTTGCTCCAGTGACTATGTTAGGGACAAATATTTGGGTAGGAGTGGCGTTTGTGGTAATGGCTTTGCAATATATTATTGGACAAAGATTAGGATTAGTGCCAACACCGGAAATGTTTTCTCTAGCTAGTTGGGTGCTGTTTTTCTACTTTTTAGGAATACCAATATTAATGTTAGTGATATTTAGATGTATTGGTGAAGGTTATCGCTATCTAGAGATGGCAGCGTTGCCGACATCGATTCTGGCAGGTTGGCTATTTATGTCTTTATGGGGGAGTAAGTTTCAACCTTTAGCAATGATAGTTTACGGATTAATCTTTGTAGTTAATTTAGGACTAATTATGTCAGTTCATCGAACAATAATTAAAGATCGTAATCGTTCAATTACCAAGGATATGGATGCTGCTTTTAAGTTTTTAAATTCTAAAAAGAATGAATATAAAATACTTTGTATTCCTCATCAAAATACTACGACAGTTATTTATCATACTAAGCAAAAAGTTTTTGTTAATGCTGATAATGCAGGATTAATGGTTGTTCAAGCAGTTTATCCGATTATTCAGGGAAAATTAAAAGATACTATCAAAAAATTTGGTATTAATATGATCTTTTTAAAAGAGAGTTTTGCTAAGGTAAATGAATTAAAGTTAGGTAAAACCAAAGAAGTTTTTAGATAAAGAGATTTAGTCCTCTTGAAAGTTGGATAATCTTCAGGTATCCTCTTCACAATTACTATATTGATTGCTTGGTAGTTATGACGAAATCAAAAATTTTTATAAATAGATATCTTCTTTTTACGCTAGTTATATTATTAATTGCGGCGGTGGCAGTTGCTTGGCAATTGAAACCGAAAATTATGGCTAAGTATCGTGCGCTAAAAGGTGCTAGTCCAGTGGTGATTGAGAAAATTGTATATGCGCAGTATTCACCTAAACTAGAGGGCACTGCCCAAACTAATCCATCATTATTTGCTGATCATGGGACAATTTCAAATAAAGTAGGCTATGTGGCGAATGCTTTTTCTTGGGGCTTTAATCGTCACCTTTGTTATGATGCCAAGTATACTACTTGGTGGGCTTTCTTTTATAGAAATAGAGATGCCGGGACTCCGGGATGGATTGTATATAGTTATAGTACTGATAATGGAAAAACATGGAGTGATCAGTATCGGTTAACAGGAAAGGATGATGTTGAATCAGCCGACTTTGATGTTTATTGTGATGAAGGTTCAGTAAATGTGGTTTATAGCAATACTGCTTGTACAGAATTAAACTGGAAACGAGGCGAATTAAAATCTAGAGAGATTGATTGGAAAGTAGATTCGACAGTAATGAAATCGGCGGTTTCATATAGTTTTGTGATACCTTCAATTACCTATTATCTAGGAAATCCAGTAATCTCAGCGCATGACCAAAGTGAAGAAGGACAATTAGGTGGGCATAAACGGACTTATGTCGCTATGTCTACTGATCCTAAGGGGGTTGATTGGCAACCATATGTAACGATCTTTGACCGACCAATTAATAAACAACTATCGCCCTTAAGTTTTACTTCACTAGTTACTGTAAAAAACGAACTATATGCGATAGTAAATGGTCAGCATCAGACTTTGTTTTTAGTTAAATATTTAGGGGACAATCAATGGGGTGAACCAGAGATCTTAGATTTTTTGAATTATGGTGGTGGAACTCCAGAATGGGTAACTGTTACTGATTCGATGGGTAATTTGCATTTATTCTACCCGGTGAGAGGTGAACGCATAGTTAATTATGCGATGTTTGATGGGGCGAATTGGAATATTAAAGGTATAGGCACTAGTTCCTTGGGTGTCTCACAATTATCAGCAACGATTGATAACAATGATAATATTTACGTATTTAGTAATGATAATCTAATTGTAACAGTGGTTAATAATGGTGAGGTGCTCGGATCATTGCCATTATTTACTGAATCTAAAAAACATATTATATATATTAATACTATGAATAAATTTATTGCTAATAAAATGGGAGTGGCATGGGTAGATGGAAATGAATTGGATCCACATTTAGGATTTTTATGTTTGGAAAAAAATGGCGAACTATTTCTGACTCGTTGTCAGTAAATAAGGAAACTGGATAAAAGAGATAATATCTTCAGCTTCACTAGGAAAATTATTTGGCTGGTATGCATACTTAAGAACTGTTAATTCTATTAAATAATCTGGATTAGTGTTACTCGGATAGGAATGTTTGAGAGATTTTCCAGTTGTTGTTATAACGGCAGTTAGTGTTTCATTGTTATACATTTTAATAGTACGGTAGGTTTTATTTGAGCCAATCAATTGCCCTTCAGAATCTGTTTTATCTGTTAGATTGGTATCAATGCCAGGTCCGTTTAATTTGGGTAAAACATTAATTTGTAATTGGCTTTTTCCAGTATCAAGATTCAGTGTAAAAGGTGATTCTGTACTAGTAATAATGGTATTGGGTGGAAGCTTTAGACGGAGTTTTTGACTGGGATAGTGATGCCAAATCCAGGTTGAAGATTTATTAAGGTGTTGTTGAAAGGCGAAGAGACGGTAACGGATAGTATAAGTGTTATCAGCAATAGTTTTTGTTTTATCATCCCATTTGAAACTGTAAATTTGATCAATCGGGAGTTGTTGATCCAAATAGTCATCTAATAGTTTTTGCGTTGATAAGTAATAACCAAAACTACGACCATTCCAACTAACAATTCCTTGTCCAGTAATACCTTGTTTAGTAATAAGTGATAAATCGAGTAATTGGAGAGGTAATTGGCCTTTAGAATAATAAATAATTGCCATTATTTGACCAAAGTGCATTTGGAATGGTGGCATTAATTCTGCAAAACCATAGTAGGCTTGGTTACTATCGATATAAATAATGGCGTTGTTAGGTAAAACAGGTAATGTCGACAAAATATGATTGATGATAGTGGTTTGTGGTTTTCCATAGCTGGCTAGCCGTTCCAGTTCTAACTGAATAAAGTAGATATTTAAACAACTCCAAATAATTAATATAGTTGAGATAATTAACAGGTATCCGGCTTGAGATATTGGGATTTTTTTAAGGAAAGGTAACAATTTTATTTCCGGAATATATTCATTTAAAGCTTGATAGATTCGAGATCCTTGAGTTTTAAATAAATTTCCTAAAGCTATTATTAATAATGCGAAGATGAATGAATTTCCAATATTAGTTAGGTAAAGATTTCTGGAATCAATAAATGAAACATATGCTGCCCAAGGAACTGAACTAGCGATTGCTAATAGGGGTAAAGTAGTACCAGTTGCTAGGATGATTCCCATAATTAATAGTTGTTGGTGAGATTTTTGATGACGGTAGTAATATATTAATATTCCTAATACCATAATCATCATAGAACCCACAGGGAAGAGGATTAAATCTATTCCAGCAGTTTGAGTGAATGTTAAGAAATTTGTTCCACGGACTTCTTTCTCTGTACCATAATGGGGATAAGCTAGGGGAGTGATTTCTTCAGATAACCATCTAATAGGGATTATTGGTGTGTATGGTTGAATTAGGGCTTTGATCGGATAGGTAATTACTCGGTAGGTAATAAGTTGCGGACTGCCATAAGAATACGGTTGGGAATTATAGTTATCGCCATAATCAATAATTAAAGGGACTAATATCCGAAATAGTAGATATATAGCACTAAAAATAATAATTGTTGTGGGTAATGCCAGTGATATTTTATGTCGGTGATACCAACTATAAAGAAGTAATATTGGAGTCAGCATAATGGCAGTTTCTTTAAATAAAACTGCAGTAATAAGCCAGACCATCAACCAGAATAGATGTTTTTTTGCAGGCTTATCGAGATAATTGATTACTGTATTTATTGCGGCTAAACAAGCAGTTACCATCGGTACTACGAAAACAAAAGCTAATGGCCATGCATATCCTTCATGATTAGAAAACGATAGTCCAAAAAACAATGATGCGGAGTAGGCAATAATTGATTGTTTAGGTAGCAACCTTTTAATGGTATGACCTAACAGAATTGTGTTGAGAATATGCCATAGTAATGAAATTAGAATATATGGGAAATAGTTTAATTTAAAAAATGCTAAAAGTGTCAGCCAAAGCATCATTTCAAATGGGGTAAGATGATGGGAGGAGAGTAATCCCCCAAAAGTTGAAAGATATGTTCCTTTAATAATTTCGATAGGATTATGACTAAAAGGAATCAGGATACGATTAAAGTACCAATCATCACCTTGAAAATAACTTTGAAATAAATTTATATTAGTCAAAAAGATGATGATTCCAATGATAATAAAAGGGGTATGTGGTGATTTTTTAAGTAATGGTAAATAGTTTTTTAGCTGCATTGGCCATTATTCTAACGTATTAATTTAGGAGATATAAGCTAGCAAAATATGTTTATTTGACTTTGTAATGCTACTACTTATAATTTATCTGATGATAACAGTTGTTGTGCCATTTTATAGAGAAAAGAAGATTGCGGAAAACGTAGTGCTTATTGCCGATAGCCTAAAAGGATTAGGTGCATATGAGGTTATTTTAGTAAGTGATGGAGAAATGTCTGAATCAAAACAGTTATTAAAAAGTGTTTTAAAAAAATCACTGAAAATAAAATTGATAGGATATGAGAAAAATCAAGGGAGAGGATATGCATTAAAATTTGGATTATCGAAAGCTAAAGCTCAAATGGTTGCATATATTGATGCAGACTTAGATGTAAATCCTGAATACTTACCTAAACTTTTTAAATTATTGAAGACCCATCCAGTTGTAATTGGGAGTAAATACCATCCTCAATCGATAATAACTACCACCTTTTATCGACGGATGGCGGGGAGATTATTTAATTTATGGGTTAGATTGGTTTTAAGTTCTAAAGCGAGTGATCATCAAATAGGATTTAAGGGATTTCACAGTGTTGCTTTGCGTCAAGTTTTACCAAAAACCAAAGATAAAAGATGGATGTTTGATGTGGAATTACTTTATTATTTGCAACAAGCTGGTTGGCCAATTTACGAAATGCCGGTAAAACTAAAATATGGTTTTGGAAAAGTCCGAGGTTCATTTATTAAGGATTTCTTGAAGATGTGCTACTACGTTTTATTAATTAGAAATAGATCTTAAATAAATTTTAACTTTAATTTAAAAAACTTTTGCCAATCATCAGATGTGGGGAAGGAATAATAACTAGGTTTAGATTTCGATTTTATAACTCTAAAATCATGAGATTTTATAGCTCGGACTGCAGCAACTGTGACCGGAATGCTTAATTGGTAGGAGAATTGATAATTATAGAAAAGGCTATCATTAGGATGGACTTTAAAATAATCTTGATAAATAATCTGTCCTTGATCGATTTTTTCGACCATATAGTGAACAGTGACTCCGAGAAGTGCTTCTTGATTAATCATCGCCTGGAAAATAGGAAATAATCCACCATATGATGGTAAAAGGGCGCTATGTCGGTTGATACATCCATATTTTGGTGTTTTTAATAATTCAGTTTTGAAGATGGCAGAGCAAGAAGATATAACTAAATCAGTATTAAGTTGTTTAAGATGCTTAATAAATTCTGGATGGTTAATTTTCTGGAAATTATAAATAGGGATTTGGTATTTATTGGCAACTTGTTCAATGGTATAAGGTTTATCAGTTAGGTGGTAATCAAAACCGATTTTTCCGATTAATGTTTTAAGATATGTGATTGCTAATTTTAGTATTTGAAGTGGCGATAATAGCCAGATATTACTGGTTATATAACTATAAATAGTTGGACCGTGAAGTTGACGAATTGGGGTGAGGCCTAATATTTGGTGGTCTGTTTCTAGTTGGGCAACAACTCCTGCTAAATAATCAGGTATAAAAAAATTAGTATCATCAATAATAAAGTAGATTTTCATAATTGTTTAAATGTGATTTGTCTTGCGCCTGACTTTTTAATCATTGCTATTAGATCTGGATCTAGTAATGTCGCAAGTTCGTTTTGGCGTTGAGGCTGACTAATAAAATCATATACATTTTGGCGTTTATAATCAAAAGCTGATTTCCCTGTATCTAATAGGCCGGGATGAGTTAGGATCTCTGCAGATTGATTTTTTTTAATAGCTAATTTGCAGATTTTTTCAATTACAGGTTTAGACATCTGACTAGTATAAAGAATTCCATAAAATTGGCATTTGTTTTGAGGATTAAATAGTATCTTGAAATAATAATATGTAATTTTTAAATATAACCACTTTATTAAATTTATAGTTGAGTAATGCCCGATATATGGTTCGTTGGGTAGTCGTAGATTCGGTAAATTATATTGTTTTGATAACGCTAAAACAATTGGAAATATTCCAGGGCAGAAGTGAATATGAATCTGGCTATTTATATGATCAGGTTTGAGTTTATGACTTAAGACAGCTTTAATTTGGGCTTTGAATTCGTTAGTTACTTGTTGTCTGTATTTAGATGAGTATATAGATTTAATAAAAACTCGAAGAAAACTTGAGTGAAAATATCCATCTGATGTAACTAAATCTGGAATAGTGGTGGGAGGAAGGATTGCTTTTCCCCAAGTTAATGATAAATGGATTCCAATACCTAGCTTAGGATTTTGTTGAGCTAGTTTAGTTGCCGCTATAAACGCAGGTCCGTTAGGCATGATACTGGTGCTACTTAATAATCCCTTTTTATAGGCAGTTATTATGGCTTTATTTGTTCCAGGGGAGATGCCGAAGTCATCAGCATTAATGATAATTTTGGTCATTAATTGATTGCTTTTTTAATATGGCTATAATATTATCATAACATTGCTTGGTAGGTTTAAAGTGTATGGCTAATAAAAATTCTAAAAAAATATTAATTACTGGTGGTTCTGGTTTTATTGGTAGTCATTTAGCGAATCAACTAATTGCTTTAGGGCATAAAGTAGCAATTTTGGACCGAACTCCAAAGCCGATGGTGGGAGTGAAATTGTTTCAGGGAGATATTACTAATGCTGTTGATGTGGCTAAAGCAATGAAGGGGATGGATATGGTTTATCATTTGGCTGGAGTTTTAGGAACTGAAGAATTAAATACTCAGTCTGTATTTGCAACTCAAATTAATGTAATTGGAACTCTTAATATTTTTGATGCGGCAGTTGCTAATAAAACTAAGGTTTTATTGGTCTCTAAGCCTAATGTTTGGTTGAATACTTATAGTATAACTAAAGAAACCAGTGAAAAATTTAGCCAGTTATATCAGAAAGAATTTGGTTTGAAAGTAGTAACTGTTAAATGGTTTTCTGTTTATGGACCAGGTCAAAAGCATTATGGTGTTCAAAAAGCTGTGCCTACGTTTATAGTTAAAGCTTTAAAAAACGAACCATTACCAGTTTTTGATAATGGTCAGCAAGATGCTGATTTTATCTATACCTCGGATACGATTCGGGCGACAATTATGGTAGCAGAAGATCCTAAATTAGAAGGGAAAACAGTAGAAATAGGTACTGGTCATGGAACATCTGTTATTGATCTGGCTAAATTGATTATTAAGCTATCAGGTAGTAAGTCAGAAATTGAATACTTACCGATGAGAGGTGGAGAAGATCCCGGCACAAAAGTCGTTGCAAATGTGAAATTGTTAAATAGTTTAGGGTTTAAACCAGAAATAGATATAGAACAGGGCTTAATTGAGACGATTACGTATTATCGAGATTTATTAAAGTTACAAGCCGATTGAGCACCACTAAAGCACTGCTTTTTTTTCTGAAATTTATTCTGCCTTTCATGATATTAATGCCAATTTTTTGGCTTGTGATATCAAAAGTTGGTCCGGATTTTTATAAATACCCAATAGGCCCAGGATCGAAACTGCCATTATCAGTGCTCTTGGAAAAAAAATCGATTCCTGAAATCTCTTATCATCGGAATGAACTTTTATCAGGACAAATTGTAACAGGTCAATTTAGGGCAGCGCAGGATAATCTCGGGATGGTCTTAATAAAGTTTGATACTTTTAATCGGATTAATAACGATATTTTGGTTTTTCGAATTAGGTCTGCTGATCAAAAGGGATGGTATTATCAAGCGGATTATTTGGTAGATCAATTTCAGGATCAATCTTATTTTACATTTGGCTTTCCAATAATTTCTGATTCAAAAAACGTTTTGTATGTATGGGAAGTTGAATCTAAAAAAGGACGTGTAGGTGATGGTGTAGCAGTGGTATCAAGAGATAATTTTGGAGAAGCTTACAGTTTGAATCTGTATTCTCCTAAGCAGTTAACGGATGGAGTACTGAATAGAATTTCTTTAGTCTATAAGAATCATCAATTAGCTCACCAAGATTATTCGGTAGCTTATTGGACCGTAATTGCCTTGTTAATTAATTTATTAGTAGTTAAATATAGAAAATTTCTCTATAAGCGAATTATTTTACCTGTTTGGTCATTGATAAATGTTGTAGATCAAGTTCAATTAAGTTTTAGGGAAGTAATAAAATTACCGATTGAAATACTCGCGCCAGATTTTTGTGGGCGATTATCAAATACAGCAATTTTTAAGAAATTAGTAGCTAATAATTATTGGCGATGGTTTTATCGTCATTCTTTAATAATTATTTTAGGATTAATAATTGTGGCTGGATTGGTTTACAGAAGTAGCTTTTTACTAGATTTAAGCCGGCCGGAAAATACTTTCTACTACACCTTAGGGGGAGCTTCTGATAATGATATGTTGTTACGTTATGCAACAGAATATAGTCTCGGGATTATAAATCCGAGAATTGCGGTAGCTCATGATTATATATTAGCAATTCCTTTTTTAGCATTAATTGTGGGAAATATTAATTTTATTGATAGTTTAATATTAATATCAGTAATATTGGTTGTAACTTCAAGTTTAATTTTATTTTTAATTAGTTATATTTGGAATCGGATATCTAAATGGTCAATTGGTGGGTTATTATTAGTCAGTTTACTCGCAACTAATAGCTTTTTATCAGGTGCTAGCGTTAAGGTGATTCTTGATACCTTTACTAGTCTATTTTATTGCATTGTTTTGTCCTTAATAATCTTAATAGAAAAATATCGTAGATACTGGTTAATCTTATTATTATCTGGTGCTTTATTACTGAATACTATTCACCGTCCACCTTTTGGTATGAATGATCTGTTGTTTTGTGGAGTGTTTGCAGCTGTTTATTTAGGTAGATCATTAATTAACAAGGACTTAAAGTGGGTGACAATAATAAAATATATGACACCGCTTACCGTGTTTATCCTTATTTATGGAAGCTGGGAGATATACCACTATTGGCGATTTGGTATTCCTTATGCCTTAGGAAATGTGATATTTGCGGTGTTTGATTGGCACCCTAAGGTGGTTGATGCTCATTCGATCATGTATCGCGGTGAGGCTGAACATTTTCAGCATGGACTAGCGGTATATCCGGATACCATCTGGAATCGAGTAGAGAAATATTTAGTTTTAATTTTTAGTTATTCGAAAGTGCTTTTTGACAGATTAGAAATACCAGGGTGGTTAATATTATTTATGGTCTCGATTATGACCTATCAGTTTAAGAAATCGATAATAGAAAATTTGGCGGGTATGATAAAAGTGTGGTTTGTATTTTGGTTGTTAGTATGGTTAATAGGATTTAGTGTTTCTGGATCGACTCATTTTGAAGGTAAAAGTTGGGATGTTTTAGATATAAGTTATATCAGTGGTTTAGTATTAGTAATAACTTATGGATTGTTTTCCAGTTGGTCTGTTAGATTAGTTACCGGATATTCATTGATTCTGTTTTTGCTTGTAGGGTTAGGATCTAAATCCGTATCATCATGGAGACATTCAATACCATTAATCATTTGGTTATTAACAGTAATTACCTTATCTGTTGAATCTAAAATTATTAAACTTAATTTGTCACTAAAATTAAGAAAAGGATTGTTTGTATTATTAGCCTTTTTAATCTTTATTTTTAATTCTGCTAATTTATTTTTTGGATTATTTAATTTGATGATTAACACCAAAAATGCTATTTCTGAAGCTAATTATTACCAAAAAGCTAATCAAGTCATTCCTGATGACGGTATCATTATGAGTAGTCATGAAAACTTAGTTTTACTAACCAAGAATCTTGATTTCCCAATTATTTATAATAGTCAGTGGATCTACTTTGAATTTACTAGTGATGGTCGTCAATTAAAAGTTAATGATGAGATATTACTGGGAAATTCAAGATTTTATGTATTGGAATCGAGTGCCAATGTATGGGAGGGGAAACTTAGAGATATTTATAATAGTAAGAATCAAAATAAGTATCGATATCATTTAGAAGTATTTAATACTTTGCCTGATGGATCTAAAATCTATCAGTTGATGTCTGAATGATTTTCATAACTGAATTTTTTGATTAATAGTTAAATATAATTTACTGATTGGGCGATATATTGGTAAATTACGGATAAGTTTAATCAATTTATTGGTGAATTGAATCACCATTTTTTCTTTCTGGAACAGAATAAAAAAGCTTAGAATCCAGACAGGATAATATAAATCATATGGGTATAAAACTTTTAGTTTATAAATAAATTGATCATTGATTATTTGCATCAATAGATTGACTGGTGGAATTCCAAATCCATAAGTATGTAAATATGCGAAACTAACTAGTATGGTGTAGTGTTTTAATAATGAGTTATTAGTAATAACTAAGAATGGTAATATCCAGAGTAAATATTGAGAACCAAACCCTGGAGTGAAGATATAGAAGATAGTAATAGTTCGAATAGCTATTTGTTTGCTTTTTAGTGAGAATAAATAATTAATACCGAGACTTGTTGCTAAGGCGATTTTTAAAATATTAGTAGTAGATGGGATTAGCTCTTTTGGTACTAATCCTGAAAATCCCCAAACACCCGGTAGTGAGCTATATAAAAATGATTGTCGGATTAGTGCATTTCGACTAGTAATTATTTCTGGAAATAATGATCCAACAAAAATAATTCCGACAATCAGTGTGAATATTATTTGATGTGGTACCCTTTTTATTGTTAATACTAAAGCTGGTAATAAGATCGTAGTAGGTATTTTATAGGCAAAAGCAATGCCTGCGCTGATAGCAGCGACAGCTGAACGGTTATTAACAATTAGATACCATGATAGTAGTACGAAGAATAACCAAAATGGATCCTGTTGACCATGAAATCCGGCAATTATAATGGAGATAGGATTATAAATATACCAACTAGTTTGATGAAGAGATTTTTGAACATCTTGTTTTAATATCCGCCGAGAAATTAGATAGATTAAATAACCAATACCAATATCGGTAATAATAGTCGGTAATTTCCACATCCCAGAACAAGGTAGATTAACTTTTTTGGCAACTAAATGACTGGCAGCGGTTAAATGTAAGGCAAATGGTGGACCACTAAAATAAACATTTGGATCGGCATAGACTTCTTGTCGCTTTAAAAATAGGTCAGATGCGTAGCAAAAAGCTCCAGAATCACCGGTATCATAGGAAAAAGCTAAAATTAGAC
Source organism: uncultured Gammaproteobacteria bacterium (assembly GCA_964441115.1). GTDB lineage: Bacteria > Patescibacteriota > Microgenomatia > Daviesbacterales > UBA10151 > CAYTXH01. The sequence goes on from CAYTXH010000010.1 coordinate 25,082, forward strand.
GAATAAGAAAACCGACTAATAAAATTGTGACGAGATTTTTTTTTAGTAATTTCATATCAGCTTGGCAGCTTTCATACCAAGTTCTATGCCTTGATTAAGGTTTCTGTCATGAGGATACATTTGATCTATATTGGCTAGTAAAATGTTTGGAAAGGGAGTTTGCATAGATGGTTTATTTTTTAAAGCGTTTAATTGAAAAATAGATTGAGCTCTTGGAACCCGAGAGATATAAGATTTTTTAATCCAATTTGATTGGAATTTAGGATTTATTTTTTGAAGAATACTGGTATATTGATTTAATATTTCTGCATCTGATAACTGAAATCGAGGATCATTGCGATGCAAATAATTAGCTAAATATATGATATGACTATTTTTGTAAATGGATTTTGAAACTAAATTTGTATGCTCAATCATCACTAATACCGGTGATTCTTTGTCGGCTAAATTAACCCAGTAATTTTTTTGAACTGAGTGTCTTAATTCTAGAATTAAACAAACAGCGCCAAGATGATCAATTTTATTTAGTTTGTTTTTATAAGTTTTCGGTAACTTATTTGATAGCATTTTGGTGAGTATTGGAGAGACAGTTGTAACGATGATTTTATCAAAACGATCTGATTTGTTGTTGTGAGTTATTTTGACGAAATTTTTATAACTTGTTATCTTATTAATTTCTGTACTTAAGTGAATAACTCCACCTTTAGCCTTTATTTTTTTAATTAAACCATCAAACAATATTTTGACGCTGCCATCAAAATAACCTAACTTAAAAGTGCGATCAAAGATTCTTCCCCAAAGCCAAAGCGCCGGAACTTTATTGGCAAAACCTGAGAATTTACCATTTAGTAACGGTCCCCAAACAGTTTTTAAAACCTCTGAACCTGCATACTTTTCAATCCATTTAATAGCTGGAATGGTATCTAGATTTTTTAAAGGGATGGGAATTAATTTTAGAAATGCAGTACTAAATAAGCAGCGTAATCGATTAATAGGCGATAAAGGTGAATACTTTAAGAGATCTATTGGTCCACTAAAAGGATATATTTTTTGATTAATCATAATGGCATTTTTAGAGTAATAAAATTTGAGTTGATCCTTAATTCCAAGTTCCGTGGCATATTGTTGGATAAGTTTGTCTGATGCGAAGAAATGATGATAATAACGTTCTAAGTATGTATTACCGATTTTTAAATAAGTTCCCAAGCCTCCAGGAGTATCTGCTCTCTCAAAAACTTCAACTTGATGACCAAGCTTAATTAATTCATAGGCAGCAGATAGTCCAGTTATGCCAGCACCGATAATTCCAATTTTCATAATATAGATAAATAGAGCGAGACTAAATCGATGATTGAGAATAACATTCTTTTTGGGGTAACAGTCGAATTCCCTTTAATCTGTGGATAATGACTAACACCAATCTCTTTAATTAGTAACTTTTGCTGA
>CAYTXH010000011.1:0-17513 GCA_964441115.1 uncultured Gammaproteobacteria bacterium
CAGAGAATCTAAGTCTTCTAGGGATAAACTTAACAATATTAACGATATTAGTAACTGCAGTTTGGATTTGGAGACGTAATAAATAGTTAATTATTTGTTTAACATATTTATACATAAACCAATTGAATTTTGGTCCTAGAATAACCCCACTGGCTAACTGAATTAGCCAATAACATTTAACTGTTAAGCTTGCTGGTTTTAGGGTGTTATTTGCCCAAAAATGGACCCGAAAAGTGTTAACAATTTGTCGGTGAAAGTGTTTGTTAGATGCCGCTTTTTTATGAATTCTCATTTTAGTTAAAGTTTCTGGTAAATTAGCTAATTTACCTAATTGACCAAGTCGGTACCACATATGCAAATCTTCAGCAGGCCAGAAATCTTGTTTGTAACCACCAACTTTAATAGCAGCTTGTCGATGATACATAACTGCAGGATCAGCAAATGGGCTAACTAAATACCAAGTATTTTTGATTGATTCATCTGAAAGCGCATAATTAATTAATTCAAGATTACCTTGATGATTAAAGAATTGGAGCTGTGATCCAATAGCAATGGTATCGGTATGAGATTCAAGATAATTAACTTGTAATTTCAAGCGATCTTTATGAATTAAATCATCTTGATTTAGACGGCAGATATATTTTCCTTTAGCTTGTTTTAAAGCGACATTAAGAACATTACCCAAACCGCGATTCTTTGGTAAGTTTATAAATCTGATTTTAGGATTTTGGGCTGATAATTTTTGGCAAAGTTCACTACTATTATCAGTTGAACCGTCATTAATAAGTAAGATTTCGTAGTTAGTGAAACTAGATTTTAGAACAGAATTTACAGCAGCCTCTAGGTATTCACTACCGTTATAAACTGGGATTACTACTGAGACTAAAGCAGTTTTCTTCATATCCTATAATATATCATATTTTGTTTATTTTTGCAAATAAATCTACTTATTTAAGAGGGTTGATACTACTACTTGAGATCGATTAAATGGTGGTCGATTATCCCAAGCTAAACTATAAGGGGCTTCGGTAACAGCGTGGATAATTTCTGGGAAATTATCTTGGAAATACTTCGTAAGTTCATTTTGCTCAGCAGGTTTAATATTTGGATAAAAGTCAAAATTACCCCAGGTTAAATAAAAAAGAGCATTATAGACATCATAACGATTATCAGTAAAAGATTTATTGATCATTCTTAATTCAATCATCTTATTTTGAAGAATTAACATTTTAGGATTACTTTTAAAGAATTCTGTACCTAATTTATTAATATAGAACCTTGGCATCATATATCTTTGAAAATAGTCTTTAATTTGTACCCAATCTTGATCTTTAATTCCTAAAGTGCCCTTTTGTTCTTGGCGCAAAGCTTCCATGATTTGAATTTGTTGATCGATTGTACTAATAGTAATACCCTTACTTGGTAAGAAGTGATTTTTAAAGGCATCATATCCCTCTAAAACATTTTGTGGCATATACGGTGGATCAATACGGCTATCTCTGCCAAATAATGATCCATAAACTAGAGTCCATGGGGTAGCAATTTCTCGAATACCTAATAGCTTATAGATATGTTCATAAAGTGAGTTTTTATTATCAGCTTGATAAGATCCAACTTGATCAGAGAGATATTTAGTTACCATTACTGCAGATAATTGTTGAAATTCAGCATTAAATTCAAAACTGTTTTCTACAACTTGAGTTTCGTTATGTTTCTTATCAAATTTTGATACCTCTGCTTCGTATTGTTGTCGTGATTTTTCAATATCAGATAGTAATTTGATTTCTACTTGATTACCTCGTTTAACAGCTTGCTCCTTTAAATATTGCCAGAATTTAGAAATGTGTAGTTGCTGAGAGAAGAAATGTATATAGAAGTTTTCTGGATCTTCCGCAGCATAATTCTTTATTTGATCAGCAATTTGCTGAGCTGTAGGTGGTTGATCATCATAAGTTTTACTTGCTTCTAACCAAGCTGAGGTGAAATTAGTTAATTGCTCAATATCAATAGTTGATCCGATCCCAATAGCTGCTAGTGCTGTTAGATTTCCTTCAGCAAATGGTTTTAAATAATCTTTATTATTTTTAATATATTCTCTTATTTGCAGTTCAATTGTGGCTCGTTGTATTGAAACTGCTTGATGCTGATCGGACAGTTCTTGATATTTATCAATTAGATATGGATATTTTCTATTTAAAATGATTTTGATCTCGGGTGATGATTTGATTGCTGCTAGTGCGCGTACTTGTGTTTCAAAATCCATTATTCCATTGGTAGTTTCCTTATTTCTGAATCGAATTAATTCATAGGTGCTAGAACCTTCCTGAGGGATACTAAATAATCGTTCGCTACCAATTCGCTTAAGTATTTTTGATAATAATCCACTTTGATCAATAGTAGTAAGCATCTGATTTTCTAATCCGAAAGCTCTAACTGTCGGTAATAAGGTGCTTTGAACTCTTGATTGGAAGATATCATCAGCGAGGGGTTGTGATCGCATATTTTCTCCACTAACGAATAAGGTAGATGCTAAAACTGTAAAATTTAAACCAGCTTGATCACTATATTTATGTAAGTTTTTAACAAATCTTTGGAAATACTCTGGCCACGTTTCATTTGCTTGAAGGCGATTATTACCATTATAGTAACCGTCAACAGATAACAAAGCTAAATATTGTCCGAACCCATAATTTTTTTCAGTGGCCGGATCTTTATACCAAGATTCAAAAGATAAATAATCATTAGTTCTTGGGAAGTTTTCTTGCCAGACTTGATGGTAAACTTCGGTTGGTATCTTTGCTAACTCTTGATCATAATCAACTTTTACCTCTGGCATTGGACGATTAAGGCCTGATTCAATACTACCGATAATATCAGGGGATGTGGCAACTTTTGCCGCAGCTAAAGCTACAGGTATAGCAGCTAAGAATCGTCTGCGACTATAAAGCGGTTTTCTTTCCATATCTTATAGTATTATATCAAATATTATCTATCATATCAAACAGAAGCTATGTATAAATAATAACAAATAGGTTTTGAATTATCGGATATCCTTATAGTTGACAAATAGTATTGTCTTGTAGTAAACTATGAGACATATGGCAAAACCAGTGGAATCATTTAAAAACTTTGCTAACGGAATTACCCGAAACAAAGCAGTTGTATTTGCTGGTGGTTTTGGATTAGCTTTATTACTAGGAGAATATGCTCCAGAAGCTCACTTTACTGTAGCAACTCCTGCCGATGGTCGATTCGTTTTAGCTGGATCATTTGGAAATAAAGCAAAAGTAGAACGGGTTTTGAATCGAGTAGTTGGAGCTCAAGAAACAAGTACTTATGGATTGTTTAGATTTGAACCAATGACTGATGCTGGAAGTGTTGCAGTTGGTGCCAGATTAGTTATAGTTCATAATCCTGAACATAAAGAATTAACAAGTGTAGGAGTTAGTATTCAATAACAAAACTATGAAAACATTAAATTTAGTTAAAACATCTTTAAAGACATTAGTTGCTGGTTTAGTAGTAGCAGCTGTATTAGCAGCTCCAACTACAACTATTGCTCAATATGCTCCATATGGTGGTCAAAGTGGTTATACTCAAACAAAACAATTATCAGTTAACAAATTAGTTAAACATCCAAAATTAGGTGTTTATGTTGAAAATGCTCAAGATGGCTACACTTATTTAAATGGTCAAGAGATTGGATATCGAATCGAAGTTACAAATTCAGGACAAGCTAACTTAACAAATATTACTGTTGTTGATCGATTACCAAGTGAAATCACATTTGTTTCTGGAACTGGTACTTATGATAATAACGCTCGAACATTAACTATTAATGTTGATTCATTAAATGCAGGTGAAACTAAAGTTTATGAATATAAAGCAAAAGCTACTATCGTTGCAGATAAAGGCGGTAACTTAGCTCAAAAATGTCCAGTAAATACTGTTGAAGTTCGATCTGGTGATTTATATGCCACAGATAAAGCTACAGTATGTATCGGTGAAAAAGTTTTAGGATCAATGATTGAATTACCTGTAACTGGTTTATCAGCAACTCAAATCTTAGCGATCAGCATCGCAATGTTCATGGCTGCAATCGTCTTCTCACGATTTGCTTCAGCTAAGAAATAATCTCTATTTCTCTTTTCTCTTTTTCCAAGTTTTTGATATTAATGGTAGTAATTTCTGATGGTAATTTTTGACTTAATTTTTCAGGCCATTCAATTAAAACAATGTTGTTTGAATTGCTAAAGATTTCGCTTAATCCTAATTGTTCGAAACTAGAATTTTCTTCTAATCGATATAGATCCAAATGATAAAGAATTCTTTCAGTCTCTGGGATTGGATATTGACGCATGACTATAAAGGTAGGGGATGTTATTCTCTGGGGAATGCCCAGTCCTTTAGCGAATCCTTGAACAAAGGTTGTTTTTCCAGCTCCCAGATCACCTGATAAAGTGATAATGCCGCCTTTGTTTTTAAATTCTTGAGCTAATTGCTCGGCCAATTGTTGAGTTTCAGCTGAGGTATTTGTGATTGTAACCATGATTTTAATTGTTCCTGTTTGGAGTATATAGCGACTCCACTAGCTAGGGCAAGTTGAAGAAAACCAATTAATACTGACCAATTAAAATTATTGATTGGCGGTAGTTCCTTAAAAGTGGTTATATTTTCAGTTTGGACTCCGGCAACTGATGCTTCTAAGAGTGGATCAGTGAATATCGGTTCCAATTCTTTAACAATGCCACGGGGTGTACTAGTTGGATTTAGGTTTAAGGTTAAGGGAATTGGAGTGCCTGTAGGTGTATTTGAAGTTGTGGGTGACGTTGTCGGAGAAGGCGAAGGTGAAGCCACAGCTACAATAGAGATAGTTTTTTCGCTACTCCATGTTAGATTTTCACCGTTGCTATTGTAGTATCCAAGCTTAAAAATATACTCACCTGTACCTGTAAAACCAGAATCTTCAGCATCAGGTGATACTTCTAGATTTCCGGTCCAATTTCCGGAAATATCAACTTGAACAGCAAATTGTTTTAATGCTGTTTCACTATTATTTATCCATTGTTCAGAAACTAATGTTTTCCCAAAGTAATTGCTGCTGCTGCCTTTTTTAAATGCACCCTTTATAAAATATTTTTGATTAGGAGTGAAATTTAAAAGAGTGACTGATATTAAAAACGGTTGATTTGAATTGATAATCGTTGGTGGTTGGCTAAAACTTAAAGCTGATTTCGGTGTTGGTGTGGAGGTAGGTGTAGGCGTAATTGTAGGACTAGGTGAAGGTGTAGCTGTCGGAGTTGGATTAACACTAGGTATGGGTGTAGATGTTTCTGTAGGAGATGGATTAGGTGTGTTAGTTGGTTCAGGAGTTGGTGAGAGAATCGGTGTTATTGTTGCTGATGGTTGTGGAGTCGGAGTTGGTGATGGGGTAGGAGTAGCGACGGGAGCAGGGGTTAAGCTATAAGTGAAATTCCAAACAGAACTCCAATCGCTCCATTGGTTGGAGCTATCTTTAGCCTTGACTCTCCAATGCCAAATTCCTTCAGCTAAGCTGGGTGTATAGCTACTATTATTGGTGGTGTAATCTTTTTCAGGTGAGGAAAAGTCTGATTGATTATCAATTTGAACACGATACTTGTCGGTAGTAGCTAAAGGATATTCTGGTGTTTGCCAGGTAACTTTAGTTGAGGTGACAGTTGTAGTATTGGCAGGAGTAATTAATACCGGTGGACTATCGGCGCGGCTTATTTTTGGCCACAAAAAGAAAGAGAGAAGGAGCAGTAGTGAAATGAGAGTTGTAAAAAACTGCTTCACTGCATTGTGGCAGTATGCGTATTGTACAAATTATTTTTCTTAACGCAAGAGGGAATAATTAGTCAGCAGTCGGTCTACCGCAGCTTATAGCTGCTGTTTACTAATTAACGTTTATTGTAAGTGCCAATATAAACTCATCTTGCCGTTAGAGTGGAATAAGAAGACCCCGTTAGCTCCATCGCCTAAACAGTTTCGGCAGAAATAGGCTTTGCCATCATCAACAGCTTTAACCAAAATATTAGAATTGTTATACATATCATAAGCTGGATGTGGTCGACCGCCATACATTTTACCGCTGAAACAGGTTTCTCCATAACCTTGGGAAATTAGTAAACCATCAATACTCATTGGCCAATCCCAAGATCCATTTCCGGTATCTCGGCTAACTTTTGTGGCTTTACTGTCGTCACAATTTGGATAATCCCACCAGGTTATCGACATTCTTTTGAGACTGTTTTCTGGGTTTTCATAATTAGAATAATAATTATAGTCAGATAAAGAAGTGATGTTATAAACTCCGAAATGTAAATGAGCCCCTGTTGAATAACCGGTATTACCCATTAGTCCAATGGTTTCTCCACGACTAACTTGACGTGGTTCAGTGCTAATCAATACTTTAGCTGCTTTTTGGATCTGATTAATCTCTCTTTGGAGTTCGGCTAGTCGTTTTTGATATTTAGCCTCATCATTTTTAACAGCATTTAGAAGACGATCTTTTTCAGCTTTTTGACTAGTTAACTGAATTTGATATTTTTCTAGATCAAGTTTTAATTTTTCTTGTTGAGTTTGACGGGACTGTTTATCAGTTTTTTGATCGTTATATGTAGCTTTGGTAGCTTGAAGTTGATAGAGAACTTTTTTGTCATTGGCTTGAACTACTTGAAGGTACTTAACTTTAGTTAATAAATCGCCGAAGCCGTTGGCTGAGAGCATCAGATCCATTGGCGTAACACTACTGTATTTATAAGTTCGAATAATTCTATCGAGCAAAACTTCGGATATTTTGTCAACTGAGGTGGAGAGTCTACCGATTCGATTGTCGAGTTCTTCGATCTCTTTGTTAAGCTTTATTAATTGGAACTGAACTTGTTCCATTTTAAGTTCAGTTAATTGAGTTTGGCCGTCAATAAATTTCAGCTGTGAGCTAAGAGTATTAGCTTGTTTTTGAGTGGTAGCTAATTGAGCTTCAATTTCACTGATTTGTTTCCGTTTTTCATCGAGTTGCTTATCAATATCATCAGATGATTGTGCGTAAATAATAGTTGGAGAGATCAGGGGAGATAACTGTATGGTTAAACTTAAAATTAAAGTGATGGCTAAACACAGCGATAATATTTTTGAATTAAAGCTTAACATCGTTAGATTTGATTATAATCTTAAGTAGCGTCTGACTGCAGCATATGAGCCTATACCACCAACTATTAGAGCAAGTAGAATTTCAGCTCCTAAAATAGCTAGCATAGCTAGAGGAGGTGCGGGTAATAATCGAAGTTCGCCGAGAGCGTTTTGGATAAATGGTGAAACATACCACATGATGCCATAAGTAAAGATCCAGGAAATAACAACTCCGATAAATCCATAGAAAATACCTTCTACTAAATATGGACTACGAATAAACCATTTTGAGGCGCCAAGTAATTTCATAGTTTCGATTTCAGTTCTTTGTACTCTGATTTTAAATCCAACGATCATTAAGACTGCTAGGATAGCAAAGAGTAATAGGAAGCTAACCGCACTAATACCGACAATTCTAATTATGCGAGCTGCTTCAGCTAGAGTTTTAACGACATCTTCTGGGTAAACCACTTCTTCAATGACTGGTTCTTTGCGGATAATTTCAACAATTGGTGTTAGATCTTGGGGTGAGATAGTGGATATTTCGAGAGAGGATGGCAGGATATTGGCGGTGACTAACTCTAATAGAACAGGGTTGTTTTTATTACGTTCACGATAAATTTCCAGAGCTTCTTCTTTTGAGACATATTTAAGTTCAGTTACACGGCTAGTTTGCCACAGGCTATTTTGGATAGCCTCAACATCAGTGGTGGTAGTGCCATCTTTAAAGAAGGCGATAGCCTGAGGTTTGCTTTCGTAATACGTTAAGATTTGTTGAGAACCGAGAGCAAGTAATAGAAAAACTCCGACCACAAAAAAAGTTAGAAACATGACCATCATAGCAGCCATCGCCTGATATGGTGTTCGGCGAATATTTTTTTTGACATTAGATATTAATCGGCTTAAATTCATAATTTATTTAATGGTATTCGTATTTTCCTTCTGTTTTATCTTTGATAACTTTCCCGTGTTTGAGGGAAATAACGCGGCGTTTTAAGGTGTTAACAATATCTACATTGTGAGTAGCCATGATAATGGTAGTGCCCCATGAATTAATTTCATTGAGAAGCTGTAAAACTGCCCAAGATGTTTGAGGGTCAAGATCACCAGTTGGTTCATCAGCTAATAAAATATCTGGTTTACCGATAATAGCTCGAGCAATAGCGGTTCTTTGAGCTTCACCACCCGAAAGTTGTGCTGGGAAGAGATTTCTTCGGTCCCAAATTTCGAATAACTTTAAAATTCGCTCAACTTCTTTACGAATGTCATGATCTGGCATACCACGAACTTCTAATGCTAAGGCCACATTTTCAAAAACAGTTCGATGATCTAAAAGTTTAAAATCCTGAAATACGAAGCCAACTTTGCGTCGGTAATAAGGTAAATCTTTTTCTTTTAGTTTGGTGATATCGACATCATCAATAAATATTTTGCCGTTAGAGGGTTGATATTGTTTGGCTAAAAGTCTGAGTAATGTTGATTTACCAGCACCCGAGGGTCCGACTAGGAAAACAAACTCTCCGCCCTGGATTTCTAGATTAACTTCTTCGACTGCAGCAATTTGGCTACCGAATTTTTTGGATACATTATCGAATTTAATAGTCATATTATTGATTTTTCAACTAACCAAGCTAGATTGAAAAAATTATTTTGAGAAATAGCGTTTAACGTCAAGCGTATAGAAAGAAGTAAAAAATTAATGATTCATACTAACTAACCTAAACGCTAAGAGTGAAGCTCATGACGCTATACGCTTATTATTTAATCTCTTCAACCTTACCGACATCCATTAACCAACCTTCTTTAACTGCTTTTTGAGTTTCGCCAAAAACTTTGACTTTTTTACCTTCAAATTGTGATAAATCAACAACTGAAGAAGTGAGAGCAACTGGAACTTGACCATCTCTGACTAACAAATGAGTTCCTTCTGTATATTCAGTAGCTTTTTTAGGAGCTGGCTTTTTAGTGATTTGACCTTCAGCAAAATCTCGGAAAGTTCGAGTATCTTGAGTTGCTGATTTTGGCTTTTCAGTATTGGTGAATGGAGTAACAGTGCCTTGATTATCAGCAGCTGCTAAAACGTAGCCCGTAAAACCACCGGCAATGATTGCCACTACTAAAACACCTAAGAAAATCTGGTTTAACCGAGATGTTATCGGAAAGCGGCTAACAGAATCGTTGTTTGAATTATATTTCATGAACAGTTTGTATACTAAAATTTATTTTAACATATCCGATCTAGAGTACAAGAGTAGGAGAATTAACACGAAGCTCGTGGGAGGTAGGGGGTTGGAGGTGGGAAATAGTAATTAGCGTTTAGCGTATAGGGGTTAGGCTATAGGAGCGAGCACCCAAAGAGAGCACGTGGGTGGTTGGAGGTGGGGGGGGAAAAACTAGAAATAAGAAAAAAATGGATCCCGAATCAAGTTCGGGATGACAACACAGCGCAACCTCTCCTGTTTGGCTGCAGGCTTCTAGCTAAAAGCTGCTTGCTACCAGCTCCTACACGCTAAACCCTACACACTAATTACTATTCTCTTGTCTGCCTGCTGTTATTTAAATATCCTTAGACCTAATTTGGGCTTCGAGGAATGGATGTATTTCTCCATCTAGAACTGCATCGGTATCTGAAGTTTCAACTTCGGTGCGTAGATCTTTGACCATGTGATATGGATGCAATACATAGGATCTAATTTGAGTTCCCCATGAGGCCTGAGTTGTGCCTTTGAGTGATTGTTCCCGCTTTTTTTCTTCTTCTTGTTGGACCGCCCATAACTTGGCTCTTAATAGTTTGAGAGCATTTTCTCGATTTTGAAGCTGGGAGCGTTCTGTTTGGCAAGTGACAACGATGCCACTGGGGATATGCTTTAAGCGAACTGCGGTTGAAACTTTATTTACATTTTGACCACCAGCTCCGCCTGAGCGAAAAGCTTCAAATTCTAAATCGGAGTCTTTGATTTCGACTTGACCGCCGTCTTCAATGACTGGTAAAACTTCAACTAGAGCAAAAGATGTTTGACGAAGAGCATCGGCATTAAAAGGTGATTGTCGGACTAAACGATGTGTTCCGGCTTCACCTTTGAGATAACCATAAGCATATGGTTGGTGGATGATCATGGAGACGGTTTTAAAGCCGGCTTCTTCACCGGGCATTTCATCGGTGATTTCATATTGCCATCCGGTTTTTTCTAGAAAGCGTTGATACATTCGATATAACATTGATGCCCAATCCATAGCTTCGACGCCGCCTGCACCAGAGTGAACTGATAGAATTGCTTCAGCTTCGTCGTAGGGATTTGATAAAAATAATTTTAATTCTAGATCGGCTAGTACTGATTCAAGTTGTTTGAGTGTTTGGTTAATATCTTCAGCGAGATCGGGTTCGTTGATTACTTCTTTGATGTCAGCTAGTTGTTTACCCATTTGTTCAATCGAATTTAATAATTTTTGGTGATCAGCTAAATGTTGAGAGACTTTACGAGCATTATTTTGGTCATCCCAAAAATTGGGTTTGAGCATCTCAGCTTCAAGTTTGACGATCTCTTGACGTAAATGATCAGGATCAAATTGTTGGCGAATTTGCTGATAACGGTTGGTCAGATCGATTAATTGGGTTGAAACATCTTCCATATGATTAGTATATCTTAATTAGCTTCTGCGCTGGCTAATCTTACAACATTCTTAATTTGAATTCAGTTTGGAGAAATTTGATCTTTGGAGACATAGCCAATAATTTTAGTTTGGCTATCAGTAGTGACAGCACAGATTTGTTGGCTGTTAATTTCGTAAATCCAGCAAAAAAGATCATCGTCTGTAGAGATTGTGCCATTAATTTTTTGGTTAGGATGATTAGGATCAATTTTAGTCTGGATTTCTAGTCGACTATTGGCGTTATACCAACCGCTACCAATTGGTTGAGTGCTAAGTGTTTCTGGAGTTAATCGATCGGGATTAGGTGAGACGCAATGAACTGCGGCTAGCATACTGGCTAAGGCAAAAGTTGGCAGTACAGTTTTTCCGATTTCTTTAATGAAATTTTTTGAGAAAGATTGTCTGGGTGTAGTTGGGTAGTATAAACACGGGGTTAGATTATATATGTCACGGGATCTAATGGAAGGAAAAGGAGTTTCTTTGACCATATTAGCCGATATTATGCGCTTTGACATCATTTTCTGCAACATAACCTGATATCTTATCTGTTTTTCTATCTGCTAATGATAACCAACGAGTTTCCCCTGGACGTGATGGTTTTACTAAATCACGGCAGTCATACTTATTTGGATCGAGATAACCGATTGCTGTTTCTGGCTGTTTGCTAGGGTGTGAGTAATAGGTAACTGGTTCGCTAATGGTAAAATGACAGTCGCTGCTTTGAGCAATGATTTTTTCAGAGGCTATTTCTTGAGATGGTTGTCCTTGAATATAGTTTAAAATTGCTGATCCAAAAGTTCCAGCGATCACTAAGCTAGCAAAAGGGAGAATAATTCGATCTAAAGCTTCAGGTCGGGTGTTCCCGAAATGGTTGTTTCGTCGTTGGGGATGTAAATCAATAACTTCTTTAAGCTTACTCATAAGGCAAGTATAGCAAGTTTAACATCAACTGTCAAACTATAGGATTATTCGTAGCGTAGAGCTTGAATTGGATCCAGTTTGGCAGCACGAATAGCTGGAGCAACTCCAAAAACGATTCCAACTAACATTGAGAAGCCAAAAGATAAGCCAACAGACCATAATGGCACAATAGTGGTGATGTAATTATTGACAATGCTACTGACTATGTAGCCGAGAATAATGCCGATAATTCCACCTAAGGCGGATAAAGTAACAGCCTCGATTAAAAATTGATTACGAATATCACTAGGTTTGGCACCGAGTGCTTTTCGTAACCCGATTTCTCGAGTTCGTTCAGTAACAGATACCAACATGATATTGGAAACTCCGATACCACCGACAATTAGAGAAATTGCCGCAATTCCGCCTAAGGCTGCGGTGAGCACACCTGTGATTTGACTAATAGTCGATAAGGCTTGTTCTTGGGTTGAGACAGTGAAGTCATCTTCAGATAAACGTTTAGTTAAAATAGAGGTGACTTTTTGCTCTGTAGGTTTAATATCATCGGCGGTAGGGACTGAAACATAAATTCCATTTAAATTATTGATTGCAAATTGTTGTTGCATAGCAGCAAACGGAATATAAACAGCGTTGTCTTGATCCGCGCCAAAGGTTGAGCCTCTGGATTCTAAAATACCAATGATTTCATAACGAGCATTGCCAATTAATAAGGTTTGTCCTAATACATTGGCTGAGGTGTATAAATTTTTAATAACTGATGGTCCAATAATAGCTACTCTTTTTCCTGCATCTGATTCGGCATTATTAAAAAAGCGTCCTTGATCTATTTTGATGGCAGTAACTATTTTTGGATAAAGAGCTTCGACTCCATAAACTAAGGAATCTTTATTAGTTTTATTAGCATTTTTGGTGACACTAACTTTTTGAATTACTGGGGTGACGTCGATATTATCTCCTAATTGTCGTTCCAGATTACGAGCATCACGGAGTTCAATTCGGTTGACAACAGTCCCTCCAGGTCCACGATTGCCACCAACCTTACCGGGAATGACGAAGATCAGATTTGAACCGAAACTAGAAATTTGATTAGTAATATATTGTTGGAGGCCGCTGACTAAGGCGACCAGAATGATGACGGAAAAGACACCGATCACAATACCTAAAACAGTTAAAAACGACCTGAGTCGATTACTTAAAATAGCGGTCATGGCTAGTTGGATTGTTTCCAGGGGATTCATATTATTTTGATTTGCCTTCTTCGATAATTTCGCCATCGCGAATTTGAATAACTCTTTTGGCCTGCTCGGCGATCTCTGGAGAGTGGGTAATTAGGACAATTGTTCGTCCTTCTTGGTGAAGTGTTTTGATTAGATTCATGATTTCAACGCCAGTTTTTGAGTCTAAATTTCCAGTTGGTTCATCAGCTAAAATTAATTCTGGATCATTCACTAGTGCTCGGGCTATAGCCACCCGCTGCTGTTGACCTCCTGAAAGTTGGGTTGGGGAGTTATGAAGTTTTTCGCCAAGGCCGACATTAGTGAGAATTTGCTTAGCTTTTTCTAATCGATAGGATTTATTTTTCCCAGCATAGATTAAAGGTAGAGCGACGTTTTCTTGAGCCGAGGTTCGGTTTAAAAGATTAAAATTTTGAAAGACAAAACCAATCTTTTGATTTCGCAGTCTGGCAGCTTGGTCTTCTTTAAGATCGGCAGTATCATTTCCATCCAGATTGTATTGACCACTAGTCGGATGATCTAGTAGTCCGAGAATATTCATTAGTGTTGATTTACCTGATCCAGATGGGCCAATAATGGCGACTAATTCACCTTTATTAATTTGCAGGTTAATATCTTTAAGCGCATGATAGGATTGATCACCGATCTGAAAAATTTTATTAACATTGGTTAATTGAATTAGTGCCATAAATGATGACGTAGTGGTCAGTTAGCGCCTTCCTGGTAATAACCGTCTCCAAAAGCTGTTATTGGTGCTTGGTAATGGTTGATCTGGACTAGGAGGATTGGTTAAGACTAGATCATCTATCGCTAATCCAGAGGTGATTTCAACTTCTGTATCGGATCTTAAACCGGTTGAGACTTTTACGACTTGATATTCTTGGTTAACTTTTTTGACAACAGTATCATCATTTCTAAGGCTCTCTAATGGAATAGTTAATACTTGGCTTTTTTGTTGTTGAATAATTTCTGCTTGACCATTTAAACCAGCTATTGATTTGATATCTGAACCAGTCAGATCAATCTTGACGATAATAACTGTTGCGCCACTGGTGGTAGTTTTAGTGGTTGGTTTGATTTCAGTAACTGTTCCAGTAAAGATTTGATCGTTATAGGCATTCAAGGTTACATCGGCTTTTTGCCCGATTTGGATTGAAGGGATATCAGCCTCATCAACTTCGGCTTCGAAATAAAGTTTGGAGAAGTCGATAATTTGAGCGATGGTGTCAGAAGGAGTAACAATCTGACCTGGTAATCCGGTAGTGGCGGTAACTGTTCCGTCGATTGGGGAAATGATTGCCGCATCTTGAAAAGCTCGTTGAGCAGCTTTGACAGCATCATAGGTATTATCTCGAGTTGCTTGTGCTGCCGTTCGTGTTGCTTTTTGAGTAAAAGTTTCATCGTCGGCATTATCTTTGACATCATCTTCAGCTTTTTCAGCAGCAGCTTGGGCACTTCGATAATTATTGTTAGCTTGTTGAAGAGCGATTTGTAAGTCTTGAGTATCTAAACCAGCAATTGATTGACCGGCTGTAACTGTATCGCCTGCTTTAATATTAATGTAAGCTAATTTACCTGATAATTTGAATCGAAGGTTGCTACTATTCTGGCCATTAATTACTCCAGAGGCAGAGATTGTAGTTTTAATATCCTGTGATTTAACTGAATATGTTTGATATTCAACAGGAGGTTTTGAGCTATTGGCTAACCAAAAAATAATACCAAGAATAATAATTATGAAAATGGTAACTAACTTTTTGTGGTGCCATAACCATAATGGGAACAGTTTGAAGTAGCGCATAGCTAAAACATTATACACGAATTAAAGCTAAAAAAGACTGTGAAAAAAATTTTGACTGAATCTGCAGTTCAGGTTACAATTTGGCCATGATACTAGAAATTTCCACAGCAGATAGACAGAAAGTAGTAGTTAAACTTCATATTAACGGTCAGGAATATAGTTATGAAGATAATAACCAATTTGGATCACAGGCATTGTTACCATTAATTGAGAAAGCTTTAACAGAACATGGTTTAGCTCACGAAGATATTCAGGAGATAAAAGTAGCAACTGGTCCCGGATCTTTTACTGGCTTGCGGGTTGGAGTAAGTGTGGCAAATGCTTTAGGGATGGCTTTAAAAATACCGGTTAATGGAAAAGAAGTTGAGACTGAGATTGCTTATAGTTAGGAGGTTGTCTGTCTACCGCTGACCGTCTACCGCTATCAGCTAGTAGCATTTAGCTAGCAGCCAAAGAATGCACGTAGCAGGTTGGGGGTGGGAGGTAGAAAGACAAAGGTAAAACTCATGGATCCCGAATTGTGCTTCGGCAAGTTTACACTGAATATACTGAAGTGCTCAGCACAACTATTTCGGCAGGCTCAATACAAGTGCACGGAATGACATCGATATGATTTATCCCCCTGTAGCCATTAAGTACTGAACTAGTTATAATTTTTGTTGGATATGAATTTTCGACATTGGTTTATTCCTCATCCTGAAACTCATAAAAAAGCTCATTTAGTCTCTTGGTATGGTTTGTTATGTTATTTGCTGATCTTTATTTTATTGCAGGTGAGTTTAAATTGGTGGACTACAGTTCAACCGGGAGTTCTAGGGGTTACTTCTGAGATTCAGCAACCTGATGTTATTCGTTTAACAAATGTTCAGCGCCAAAAATATAATTTACCAGCTTTGAAAGAAGATTCTCGTTTAAATGAGGCTGCTTACCGAAAGGCGTTAAATATGTTTGAAGAAGATTATTGGGCGCATTATTCACCTTCTGGTAAAGATCCTTGGGGTTTTATCCAGGCCGCAGGTTATAAATTTAGTTATGCTGGAGAGAACTTAGCTCGGAATTTTTATACTTCGGAAGAGGTGGTTCAAGCTTGGATGGATTCTCCCTCGCATCGAGCTAATATTTTAAATAATAAGTATCAAGATATTGGAATTGCTGTAGTTGAGGGAGTTTTAAATGGTCAAAAAACAACTTTAGTAGTTCAAGAATTTGGAACAGCTTATGAAGCTGTGGCTAAAGCTCCAGAAGCGACTGCTGAGCCAATTGCGATGGCTCCAGAAGCATCACAAGTTCAATCATTAGGTGTTGAAAGTGTCGCTCCTCAAACTAAAACAGCATCTCAACCAGTTAAATCTAAGGGGATTACTTTAGATCCGTACTTAGTTACACGAACATTCGGTTTAAGTTTAATTAGCATTATTGCTGCCTTAATTATGTTAGATTGGTATGTTTTGCACCGTCGAGCTGTGGTTCGAGTGGGTGCTCGTCATTGGCCACATTTAGCGATGTTAAGTGCGGCTGCTAGTTCATTGGTAGCGATGAATCCAGGGAGTATTTTGTAGAAATAAATTATGTCAAAAAGAATAAATAATAAATTAAGATGGATGCAGGTTCATAACCTAGCTTTTTTGGGGGTTTTAGTTTTTGGTGCAGTTTTGTTGTTAGGTCAATTTAGCGTCAAGTTGAATTTACAAATTTTAATAATTGCTTTAATGCTGTATTTGATCGGAGCTTTTATTCATCATCATAATGATAAGTCTTTGACATTTGAGGTAATGATTGAGTATATTCTGCTAGGAACTTTGGTGCTGATTATAGCGCAGAGTTTCCTTATATAAAGATGAAGGGCATTATTTTAGCTGGCGGTTCTGGAACAAGACTATATCCAATAACTCGGTCAATCAGTAAACAATTGATGCCGATTTATGACAAACCGATGATTTATTATCCCTTGAGTACGTTACTTCAAGCCAAAATTAATGAGATTTTAATTATTTCTACAGAACAAGATTTGCCTCGATTTCAGCAGCTATTGGGGACGGGTGAGCATTTAGGTTGTCATTTTTCATATGTGGTTCAGGATAAACCGCGAGGTTTAGCTGATGCGTTTATTGTTGGAGCTGATTTTATTGGCAATGATAAAGTAGCGATGATTCTGGGAGACAATATTTTTTATGGGACTCAATTGGATAAGTTAGTTCGAGGATTAAATGATTTTGAAGGAGCAATTGGTTTTGCTGCACTAGTTAAAGATCCTGAGCGTTATGGGGTTTATGAATTTGATGAGGAAATGAATGTGTTATCGATTGAGGAAAAACCAGTTCAACCCAAATCAAATTATGCTAATGCTGGTTTGTATTTTTTTGATAATGAGGTAGTTGAGATTGCCCGAAATGTTCAACCAAGTGACAGAGGAGAAGTTGAAATTACTTCAGTTTTAGATCATTATCTTAAGAGAGGTAAATTAAAAGTTAGTTTATTGGATCGGGGAACAGCTTGGCTAGATACTGGAACTTTTAATAGCATGATGCAAGCCAGTCAGTTTGTTCAAGTGATTGAAGAACGACAAGGTTTGAAAATTGGGTGTATTGAAGAGGCGGCTTATTTAAATGGTTTTATTAACAAAGATCAGTTACAGAGTTTGGCTGAACCACTAATGAAAAGTGGCTATGGAGAATATCTGATGTCAGTATCTAATCGTAGTTCAAAATATCGAAATCGATGAAAATATTAGTAACAGGTGGTGCTGGATTTAT
>CAYTXH010000011.1:17529-19509 GCA_964441115.1 uncultured Gammaproteobacteria bacterium
CTCATCCTGAAGATCAAATTATTAATTTTGATAAATTAACTTACGCTGGACATATTGAATCCTTAAAAGATATAGAAAACTCTCCGAACTATCAATTTATTCAAGGTGATATTACCGATGCTGAAGCAGTTGATCAAGCGATGAAAGGGGTTGATAAGGTAGTTCATTTTGCAGCTGAATCTCACGTTGATCGATCAGTAATTGATCCAATGGTGTTTGTTAAAACTAATGTGTTGGGAACGGGTGTTTTACTCAACGCGGCTATCAATAATAAAATCAAACATTTTCATCATGTCTCAACAGATGAGGTTTACGGAGATTTACAGCTAGAAGATCCAGCTTTTGAACCAAATCAAAAATATAATCCTAGAAGTCCGTATGCAGCTAGTAAAGCGGGCTCAGATCATTTAGTTAGAGCATTTTTCCGAACTTATGGTTTGCCAATTACAATTACTAATTGTGCCAATAATTATGGTCCAAATCATGATCCAGAGAAAATAATTCCTAGATTCATTACTAATTTACTTCAAGGTAAAAAAGTTCCACTTATGGGTAAAGGGGAAAATATTCGAGAATGGCTATATGTTCGTGATCACGCTAAAGCAATTGATATTGTGATGGAAAAAGGTGTGGTCGGAGAAACCTATTTAGTTCAAGGAAACGAGAGAACTAATTATGAATTAACTAAGCAGTTATTGGAGATTATGGGGATGGATGAATCGATGATTGAATATGTTCCAGAAAGATTAGGTCATGATTTTAGATATGCTTGTAATGGTCAGAAGTTAAGAGAATTAGGATGGGAGCCTGAGACAGAATTTGATACTGGCCTGACACAAACAGTAGAATGGTTTAAAGATAATAAATGGTGGTGGGAGCCATTATTAAAAGATCGGCCAAATGTGGATCGATCAGCCCAAAAAACATATGGATCTACCAAAGGGAATTGAAACTACTAAATTAGCGGGGATTTTTACAGTCGAAAGACCAACTTATCCTGATGAACGGGGTTTTTTTCGTGAAACTTTTCGAGCTTCAGAATTAGAATCAGTAATTGGTCAGGAGTTTAAGATCATTCAGGAAAATCATTCTCGATCAACTAAGGGGACAATTCGTGGAATTCATATTGCTCCTTGGAATAAATTTATTTACGTTCCACGAGGTGAGGTTCAAGCAATTATCGTTGATTTACGACCTGAGTCAGAAACTTTTGGTCAATATATTTCTGTGTTATTAGGAGAGAATAACCGGAAGAAAATTTGGGTACCCAAATATTGTGGAAATGCTTACTTAGTGTTGTCTGACGAGGCTGATTATACATATTTAGTTGATCAAGAATGGGCACCAAATGCTGAATTCGGTGTTTCATGGGATGATCCTGATTTAGCGATTGAATGGCAATTAGATGGTGTAACTCCAGTTTTGTCAGCTAAAGATCAACAAAACGAAACTCTCCGACAGCATTTCCCAGAGAAATTTTAATGAAATTAGATCAAGGTGTAGTTATAATTGCTCCCAATTCATTAGTCGGATCTAAAGTCGTCGATCAATTTTTAGCCAAATCAATACATGTTGAGAAAATCGATCATCAAGGAAATGATGGTGCGATTAAAGCTGATATTTCTAATCAAGACCAGTTAATTGAGGCTTTGAATCAGTGTTCGGGATCGGTAGTGATTAATTTTGCGGCTGCGACAGCGGTGGATGAGATTGAAAAAACTCGACCGATAAATCCGAAAGATGAATCTGAGTTACTGAGCAATTCTGCTTACTTAATTAATGTTGTTGGGACGAGATCGTTAGCTGAAGCCTGTCGAAAAACAAATAAAATTCCAGTTTTTATCTCTACCGATTTTGTTTTTGATGGAGAAAACGGACCCTATCGGGAGGATGCTAGAGTAGCTGTAGATTCGGATTCGATTAGTTGGTATGGTTGGACTAAATTATTAGCAGAAAAAGAAACTGCTGAAAAAGAGAAAT
>CAYTXH010000011.1:19519-25696 GCA_964441115.1 uncultured Gammaproteobacteria bacterium
GTATGATCAATTTAAGGCTGGAGAGGTGGCGAAATTGATTCAACCATTCGCCGATCAACAGATCACACCAACTTTGATTGATGATTTGGGGCCAGCGTTAATTCATTTAATAGAATCTAACCAACGTGGCATTTTTCATTTAGCTTCACCAGAAGTGGTCAGTGTTTATCAGTTTTTCTGTGAGGCATTAAAGATCGGGCGAGGTGTAGAAAATCCCGAAACGCTTTTAGAAGCAGGTAGCTTAAAAGATTATATGGAACAATTTCCAGATAAAGCAAAGCGGCCAATTAAAGGTGGCTTAAGTAGTCAGAAGTTAATTGAGGCTGGTTTTACGCCAACAAATTGGCGGGAAGGGTTGGTTAAAGTTTTAGTTAATCGGTGATTGTCAATAAAAGCCGATTCCCCTACAATAGGTTGATCAATAAGATATGAAGAAAGCAGTTGTTTTATTACCAACATATAATGAGAAAGAAAATTTAGCTGATTTAATTCAGCAGATCTTTGCTGAAGAGAAGAATTGTCCAGGTTGGAAGTTAGAGGTATTAATTGTTGATAGTGGTTCACCAGATGGTACTTTAGAGCTGGCTCAACAATTAGCCAAAAAAGATCGTCGAATTCATACTTTGAAAGTTGGTATGGGATTGGGTGTGGCTTTGGTAGAGGGACATCGTTACTCAGTGGCTAATTTGTCTCCAGATGGATTGGTTCAATTAGATGCTGATGGTCAAGTTGGAACTGATGTGATCCCAAGATTATTAAAGGTATTGGATGATGGTTATACTTTAGCGATTGGTTCGAGGTTTGTAGAAGGTGGAGCCAATAATTTGCCGTTAAATCGAAAAATCACTTCTTGGGGTTCTTGTTTGTATTGTCGGTTAGTGATGGGACCTTTAGATATTGGTGAATTTACTAATTCGGCACGAGCTTTTACACCAGCTTTATTCAAGAAGATTGATTTTAAACGAATTCCATGGCAAGAGCAGACCTTTATTATTCAGCCAGCATTTCTAAATGGTGCAATCGAAGCTGGAGCAACTTATAAAGAGGTGCCGTTAATTTTCAAGAACCGAGCTGAAGGTTATTCTAAGAATAAAACATTTAATTACACATACGATATTTTGACTTATGGCTTAGATGCTAGATTGCATAAGATGGGATTAAAAGTTCCATTCTTTAAAATCAGCCGGAAGCTAAAAACATTATTTAAGTTTGGATTAGTTGGTTTTACTGGAACATTTATCGATTTCGTAATATATAAAATTATGATTGCTCATTTTGGTTTGCCACCAGCTTCTTCCAAAGCCATCTCGACTGAAGTGGCTATTTTAAATAATTTTATTTTAAATAATGCTTGGACTTTCCGGTCACGAAAAACTCATACTAATGTTTGGCAGAGAGCATTAATCTTTAATTTTGTTAGTTTAGGAGGACTGGCAATTGCTGTTTTGATCGTTAAATTCCTTCATGATAGTTATGGCGAAGGAAATATTAATTTATTGGGAATGGAGATGGCGTTAAATAATTTCTACTTCTTTGCGACTATTCCGCCAGTTATGATTTGGAATTTTAGTGTTAACCACTTTGTGACATGGCGGAAGAAAAAAGATTAATTAAAATATTCTAGATTTGGATAAGGTCCAGTATTGGCGATCAAGAAATTCTGTGCATAAAGATAGATAGCTAAAGCTAAAATTCCCATGACAATTTTAAATTCTTTGGTAGTCAGAGCTTTTTCAAAGGCGATTAAAACAAATGGGAAGATCGGTAAAATATAGCGGCTAATATCTCGATGAGCTACTAAGCTGGCGGCGATGGTATAAGTTAGGGTATAAACAGCCATGGGGTATTGTTTTTGCTTAATTAGAGTAAAGCTGGCTAAATAACCAAAAAGATAAATATAAACTAAATCTTCCAGCCAAATATCTCCGACCCAGGATTCAGCTTTATTAAAAACATAAAATGGAGATAAACTTAAATGAATGTTATCGCCAGTTTTGAAATAGGTCCAGAAGTCACCGTAGGCATAACCATAATAACTAAAAACAGCGATTAGCATTAAAGGAATTAAACCAATGGGAAAATAATTGCGGATTAGTTTCCACAAGTTTTCACGATTTTTCACGAGTTTCCACAATAGATATAATCCATAAGCACCGAACAATAAAATTCCTGGAGGACGGGTTAGTTGAGCTAAAGCTCCGAATAAGCCTGCTAGCCAGATCCAGTGGATTTTTAACTTAGCTTCAAATTTCATAAAACAGTAAATGGAGCTGATAGTTAGCCAAATAAACATTGGTTCAGCCGATCCGACTGAGTGAACAATTAACCAACGGGCGGGTAAGACTAAAAATAAAATGGATAACCACAGAGGTTGTTTTGTCAGTTCAAAATCTTTGACTAGTTTATAGAAGGTCCAAACTGATAATAGGGTAAATAAAAGTGAAGTTAAGATCATGGATTTAAGAAAACCTAAAAATGGTGCAAAAATAATCATGGCTAACGGATAGCCAGGGAAATGAGCCGCATAATAAACAGCTGGGAGTGATTGAGGTAATTCAGCAATTTTCTCTGGCAGATATAAACTTTTAGCGATAACAACATAATTAATACCATCGAAATTTCGATAGATATTATTAAAACCTTGGCTAAAGTCGAGTTTGAAAAATTGGGGAAAAGCTAAGAAATGAGGCACCCAGATCAAAAAAGTAATCCCAGTTAGAACGAAAAATAGAATGAGGTAAGGTTTAATTTGGTTCATATTAACTATTGTTGATTAAAATGGTAGCATAGAAGCATGTCAATCAAAAGGTTGTCGGTATTTTTTCCGGCTTATAACGAGGAAGGTAACATTGCTAATACTACCGAAAAAGCGGTGAAGGTTCTAGAAGAACTAAAATTAGAGTGGGAAATTTTAATTATTAACGATGGTTCTAAAGACCAAACTGGTAAGGTTGCGGATCAATTAGCAGCTAAAGATAAAAGAATTAAAGCTGTTCATCAACCAAATGGTGGTTATGGGACTGCCATGCGGGCAGGTTTTGCTAATGCTCAATATGATTGGATTGTTTATACAGATGGTGACGGACAGTTTGATTTTCATGAGGTGACTAAGTTTTTAGAGTTAACAGATCAAGCTGATTATATTGTTGGTTATCGAATTAAAAGAGCGGATCCATTTTATCGATTAATTTTTGCCAAGATATGGGCGATTTCAGTTTGGTGCTTATTTGGTGTTTGGGTAAATGATTTGGATTGTGGTTTTAAGATGATTCATCGCTCAGCTTTGGATAAGATTGGCGAATTAAATTCCACCCGAGGGGCGATGGTCAATGCTGAATTACTAATTAGAGTCAAACAAGCTGGTTTTAGAGTCAAACAGGTAGGTGTTAATCATTATCCGAGACTGACGGGTCAACCGACTGGAGCTAATCTAAGAGTTATTATTCGATCTTTTTGGGAGTTATTTAAATTTAGATTGGCAACTTGGAAATGAAG
This sequence comes from uncultured Gammaproteobacteria bacterium, assembly GCA_964441115.1. Lineage (GTDB taxonomy): Bacteria > Patescibacteriota > Microgenomatia > Daviesbacterales > UBA10151 > CAYTXH01. The sequence continues at coordinate 23,015 of CAYTXH010000011.1, forward strand.
TATTGGCATCAAATCATCTCTTGGGTAAAACAGCATCGAATGGAAACAGCCGTAATTGTGCTGTTGCTGGTGATAAGTTTAGGATTGAGATTATACAAAATTGATCAATATATGACCTTCTTGGGTGATGAGGGTCGGGATGCTTTGATCATTAAAAAAACTTTAACTACTGGTGATATTCCTTTAATTGGGCCACCAACTTCGGTCGGTGGTATGTATTTAGGCCCGCTTTATTACTATATGATGGCTGTCCCAATGGCAGTTAGTTGGTTAAATCCAATTGCGGCTGCGGTGATGGTGGCGTTTATTGGTACAGCATCAGTTGGTCTAGTTTATCTGTTAGCTAGAGAATGGTTTGGGAAAGTGGCAGCACTACTCGCGGCAATTTTATATTCGTTATCGCCGATTAATATTATTTATTCGCGTTCTTCTTGGAATCCTAATCCGGCACCATTTTTTGCTTTGATTTTGATTTGGGCAATTAACCGTTATCACCAAACTAAAAAAGGTTGGTGGCTATTAATTCAAGGTGGGGCAATGGCCTTTTTGGTTCAAATGCATTATTTAGCTTTGATTTTATTAGGAATTGTGTGGATATTGTGGGGATTTGAATCGTGGTGGTTAAGAAAAGATTGGAAAAAATTAAAACAATTTTGGAGATGGTGTTTAGGTGGAATTGGAGTTTTTGCTGTATTAATGTCACCGCTTTTAGTTTTTGATATTCGGCATGATTGGATGAATTTCAAAGCACTTTCAATGTTTTTTGGAGATAGACAAACGACAGTTAATTTAAATGTTTTTAATACTTTTGAAAGAATGTTGCCGATTTATTATCAAGATTTAATTGGTCGACATATGGTCTCAGAAATTACTTGGTTAATGTGGTTAGTCCCAATTTTGTTATTAGTGCCAGTCATAATTTTGATTGTTAAATTTATTAAAACTAGACAATTCGAGTGGCGTTGGTTGGTTTTAAGTGGTTGGATGTTAGGTGGAGTAGTGGGCTTAGCTTTGTATAAACAATCAATTTATGATCACTATTTAGGGTTTTTAAACCCAGCTCCTTATTTGATGTTGGCTGGGATGATTGGTTTGGCTTGGCAATTAAAGAAGTTTAGTTTGGTGGCTAGAGGTTTAAGTTTAGTTTTAGTCGCAATTTTGGTTTGGGTCAATATTCAATCTTCACCTCTAAATACAAAACCTAATGGACAGTTAGAACGAACTCAGAAAATTGCCCGAATGGTGATCGAAGAGGCCAATGGTCAACCCTTTAATTTTGCTTTAATTGCCAAACATAATTACGATGCTGCTTATCAATTCTATTTAGATGTCTATGGTTTTAAACCAAAAGAAGTGCCAAAAGATATAACTGAGCAGTTGTTAGTTGTTTGTGAGGATCAAGAATGTTTGCCAGTAAATCATCCTAAATATGAGATTGCGGCTTTTGGTTGGTCGAAGATAGTTTCAGAAAAAGAAGTGGATGGAATTCGGATTTTTAAATTAGTTCATAATCGTCCAGAGGCCGCACGTTAATGAAACAGAGCAGCTTTTTGAAAACTATAAAAGCTGTTTGGTTAATTCCAATTTTAATTTGGTTAGTGGCAACTTTAGTTCGAAGTTGGAGTTTGAATGATTATTTATTCTGGGGTTTTGAACAAGGTCGTGATGCGGCGATTATCCAGACTTTATATACCTTTAAAGACTTCACTTTAATTGGGCCTAAAACTGATGTTGAGGGAGTATTTCATGGTCCTTGGTATTACTACCTAATGACTTGGCCATATTGGTTTGGGCAAGGTCAGCCATTGATTGCTGGTTACTTTTTAGCGGCTTTAGGTGGTTTAGTTCCAGTTTTTGTTTATAGCCTCGCTTTAGATTGGTATAAACGTCGTTGGGTGGCGGTGATGACTGCGGGAGTGGCTATCTTTAGCATGCAATTAATAAATTATTCGCGGTGGTTATCAAATGTGTCGCCAGCGATGTTGGCGGTGACAATTGGTTTTTGGGGGTTATGGAAATATCATCAAAGTAGTCGAGCCAGATTTTTGTGGATAGCAGCGGCAGCTATTAGTTTATCAATTCAATTCGAAATAATATTAGTGATTCAATGGGCATTGGTTTTAGCTGGATTGTTAATTAGTCGATGGTTTAAATCTGGCAAATGGCGAGACTGGTTAGTCGGAATGATGGTTGGTTTATTAGTGTCGGCACCATTAATTTTATTTGATTTACGGAATCAGCATTTATTAAGTAATGGAGCATTAAAGTTATTAACTGGTGAGGGGCATGGCAAAGCGGTCTCAGTAACTGAGGCTTTTGATCATTATTGGCGAACTTTAGCCAGGGTGATTAATGAAAGTTGGTTTAGCTGGTCTGGTGAGGTAGCTCATTGGTGGTTTTGGCAATTAGTGGTGATTTGGATTGTTTGGTGGCGTAAAGGGATTAGCCCTGAGATGAAATTGCTTTTTTGGTGGTGCTGGATGTCGCTGCCGTTAATAATGTTCTCAAGTAGTTTGTATCATTTATATGTTGGAAGTGCCGTTGGATGGATTTTATTATTTGGAGCTGGATTAAATTGGTTGAGTTCAAAATTAACAATTAAACAGTGGTTAGCGGTTTGTGGATTATTAATGATTCCGTGGTGGGTACACACTGTGGCTCGGGTTTATCGACATCAAGATG
>CAYTXH010000012.1:0-10364 GCA_964441115.1 uncultured Gammaproteobacteria bacterium
TACCTCGCTGTGATGCAAATAAAAGTTGAGAAACAGTCTCAATTACAGATTTTATAGAAATATCCAAAAAGTGACTAAAATCTTTGTTACTAGAGCTACCTGAACCTTCTGCTATATTACTAGAGATAGATAATGCAGCACGTTTCAGCTGTGATTTTAATCCAAACTCCTCATTTTTTGGCAAATTATCAGCTAAGTCATAAATTTGATTAGCATAATTAATTGAATTTTTCCAAACTTCTAATTTTTCAAATCTAAACATATTTTTTCTATACGCAACCTCCTACACCCCACGCGCGACCTGCATAGCAGGTCTCTCCTTTCGCCAATCTGTTGATTTCTCATAATGATCAGCAACATCAAACATCACAGACTCTGCCATATAAGGAGCCAAAATTTGTAATCCAACTGGTAACCCATCAACAAAACCGCATGGAATAGAAATACCAGGCATTCCCGCTAAACTAGCTGGAATTGTATAAGCATCTGATAAGTACATCTTTAATGGGTCATCAATCTTCTCACCAATCTTCCACGCAGTAGTGGGAGATACTGGACCAAGAATCACATCACATTTTTCAAAAGCTCGATCAAAATCTTGTTTAATCAATGTCCGGACTTTAGCTGCTTTAATAAAGTAATCATCAAAATATCCAGTCGATAAAGCAAATGTTCCTAACATAATTCGACGCTTTACCTCAGCACCAAACAGCTCTCGACTACCACCATATCGAATACCACTAAACCGTCCTAAATTCGATGAGACTTCAGAGGCCATTACAATGTAATAAACCGCAATTGCATACTCAGTATTTGGTAAATCAATCTCCACAATCTCTGCACCCATCTTTTGATATTCATCAACAGCTTTCATAATTACTTCTTTAACGGACGCGTCTAATCCTTCAGCAAAATATTGTTTTGGTAAACCAATCTTCAATCCCTTTACACTGTCTTTAAATTTAGAAACATTTTGCCATTCACTCAAACTACAATTACTATCCAAACCATCCGCCCCAGACATCCAGCTAGTTACTAATCGAGCATCAGCCACTGTTTTAGTAAATGGTCCTGGTTGATCTAAACTTGAAGCCATCGCCATTACTCCATATCTAGAAACCCGACCATAGCTTGGTTTAACCCCAACTACACCGGTTAAAGAAGCTGGCTGACGAATAGATCCACCTGTATCGGTCCCTAAGCTAAATAACGCCATATCAGCTGCTACAGCGACTGCTGAACCACTAGAAGATCCCCCCGGAACTCGACTTTTATCCCAAGGATTTTTTGTAACCCCATACGCAGAATTCTCACCTGATGAACCCATCGCAAATTCATCCATATTTGCCATCCCAACTACACCAAAACCTTGAACTTTTAATTTAGAAATAATTGTTGCATCAAAAGGCGGATAATAATTTTCTAAAATTTTCGAAGCCGCATTTGCTACTAACCCTTTAGTAGAAATCACCTCTTTAACAGCCATTGGTAAACCATCAACTTCAGAATTCACTTGAAGATACGCGTTTAGATCAGAGTTATATTGCTCAATTCTTTTCAAATAAGCTTGTTTAACTTCATCCACATTAGTTTGTTTGGAATCAATTGCCGCTAAAGTGTCGCGTAAAGACCAATTAGTAATATCACTCATTTTCAAAAACTCCTTTAGTTACAAAATATCCATCTTTAGTTTCAGAACCATTTGAAATAGCATCTTTTTGAGTTAGAGAAGGTTTAACCTCATCAGCTTGCAACACATTTTCCAAACCAGTCACGTTAAATGTTGGTTCAACTCCATCAGTATTCACTTGGTTCAATTGATCAATATAATCCAGAATTGCCGATAATTGATTAGCAAACTTTGACTTATCACTTTCAGAGATTGGTAAATTGGCTAATTGAGCTACTTTTTTAACTTGTTCATTACTAAGCTTCACGCTCTCGATTATAACCTAGCTAAGAGCTAGGTAAAAGACGCTTGTTTAAATATTTTAAAAATGATATATCCTTAAAAAATGAATGAACACCACGTTTACTTCAATGACCGTATTCACGGTGTGAATAAAGTTACTGAACCCGTATTGGTTGATTTAATGACTAGTCCTTCTTTCAAACGCCTCCGGCTTATTAGTCAGCATGGTCTTCCTAACCGAGTAAATAGTGGAGATACTATGTTTAGTCGCCAAGAACATAGTCAAGGAGTCATGTTGCTACTTCAAAAATTTGGGGCTTCATTAACCGAACAGATCGCAGGTTTACTACATGACATTAACCATAAAGCTTTCTCTCATCTTTATGAATGGGTTATTGGACAACAGTATCAAGCAGATAACCCTCAAGACTTACAAGATAAATCACTAATTCATTTCATTAAAAATAGTGAACTTCCTGAAATTCTCAGTAAACATGGTTATTCTATTGACACAGTTGCTGATCCTCATCAACACTCACTTCTCGAACAGCCAGCTCCCAATCTCTGTGCTGATCGAATCGACTACACACTTCGTGAGCTTCCCCAAAATGATGCTCAACAAATATTATCAGGGCTCACCGTTCATAATAATCGTTTCATCTGTAAGGATATTCAGACCGCATTATTTTTCGGTAATACTTATCTAGACTTACAACAAAATCATTGGGGAAATGATCAATCGGCTGCAAGATATCAACTTTTTGTATGCGCTATCCGTCAAGCTATCACTTTAGGAATTATTGAGGATAAGGATTTTCAAACCAATGATTTAGAAGTGTTAAATAAAATTAAATCCAGCAACGATAAACAAATTAATCAAATCTTAGAATTGATATCTCAAGATCACATCGTTTTACCCCAGCTAAATGAAAGAGTTCATGTAAAATTTAGACGTATCGATCCCGAAATACTACACAAAGGCGAATTAGTTCCAGTCAGCCATTTTAATCCTGAATTTGCTCACCGACTAAAATTAGAAGAACAACGCTGTTACCAAGGGATTTTAGTTTAACGAGTTCCTTTCATCTCTCGTAATGCTTTAACTCGCTCAGCAATCGGGGGATGAGTGTTAAATAATCCTGAAAACCAACCAACAGCTGTTGAGCCTTTTAATGGATTAATAATATACATATGTGCTGTTCCTCGATTTGCCACTTCTAAGGGTTCAGTATCTGCTGAAATCTTTAATAATGCTTTAGCTAAACCATCAGGATTTCTAGTCAAAATCACACCTGACGCATCTGCTAAGAATTCCCGCCGTCGTGAAACTGCTAATTGAATTAATGTGGCTACAATTGGCGCTAATATTGCCGCAACCAAAGCTAATCCCATAAACAAAGCATTATTTTTATCTTCACGATCACCACTACCAAACCACAAGGATCTTAAAAACCAATCTGCTACTAAAGCAATTGTTCCCACTAAAACTGAAGTCACAGACATTACTAATGTATCCCTATTCCCAATATGAGATAACTCATGCGCTGTCACGCCTTCTAACTCCAACTTATCTAGCTTTTCTAAAATTCCAGTTGTAAATGCAATTGCTGCATGTTTCGGATCTCTTCCCGTCGCAAAGGCATTTGGAGCGCTATCATCAATTGTATAAACCTTTGGCATTGGCAATCCACTTGCGATTGATAAATTTTCAACTAACCGAAAAAGTTGAGGATTAGTTTGCATAGTTACAGGCTTTGCCCCAGAAGCTGCTAAAACTATTTTGTCAGAGTAAAAATACGAGAAAAAGTTCATGACTCCAGTCATGATAAAAGCTAATCCTAAAATTCCTAATCCACCTATCTCATCAAATCCCCATGCTCTAGCAAAGATATAAATTACACCCATTACAAACAGAGAAAATAAAATCATTATCACCCAGGTCTTAAAGATATTTCCGGATACATAGTCCCATGCAGTATTAACAGTCGCCATAGCCATATTTTAACATAGAGGTCTAATTTAAAACGTTGAGTAAGTCTTTCGGCTTATTTATCAGCCAATCAGGTTTTACTTTTTCTAATTGATGCTTGCCACTAAATCCCCAAGTCACTCCAATTGTTTTCATACCAGCTTGTTTACCTGCCTGAATATCCCGAACTTCATCTCCGATATATACCGCTTGATCAGCAGTAATATCTAGTTCTTTTAAAACGGAAGTTAATACTTTACCTTTCGCAAACATTGGGACTTTAGTTTTTATTATTTCTAATTTTGGAAATTTGTAATTATCTAAAAATACTTCCACATTTTTCAAATTATTTGATGTAACTAAATGAAGATGATGACCTTGTTTTTTTAACGCCTCTAATGTCGGGATAATCTCTGCAATCGGTTTCACTTGCTTTGCTAGATTTGCATACTTTAGCATTACTAGTGCAAATAATAAGGGAAGCGCTATTTTTGGCACCTGAAATTTATCCAATAATTGCTGATAAGAATATTCCTGTAAAACCGGCAATTCTTTTAAGTTAACTGGTTTAAAACGACCAAATAACCACCAGATTTCAGTAACTTGATTGTAAGCAGTAATTGCGACTTCAAATGAATCAGCTAATGTACCATCAAAATCGAAAATCAAATGAGCTTTAGGGGAATCTACTTTCACCAAGGATTAAAACTTAACCTCAACATCTTTTTTCTCTTCTTCAGTTGCTCTAAAGAATTCTTCTGGTTTAAAACCAAAGATCTGTGCAACCCAAGCAGTTGGGATCATACCTAAACTATTGTTGTAATCTAATACATTGGTATTGTAGAACTGTCGAGACGCAGCAACTTTTGTTTCAGTATCAGATAATTCATCTTGTAGTTGTTTAAAATTCTCAGAAGCTCTTAAGACTGGATAGTTTTCCGCAACTGCGAACAATGACTTTAAAGCACCTGTCAATTGATTATCTGCAGCAGCAGCTTCAGAAGGATGACTGGCGCCCATTAAAGCACTTCTAGCTTTGCTTACATTTTCAAAGATTTCTTTCTCATGTTTGGCATAACCTTTAACAGATTCTACTAAATTCGGGATTAATGAAGATCGACGTTTTAATTGAATATCAATTTGAGACCAAGCTTCACGAACTCGGTTGCGTAAAACAACTAAACTATTGTAAGTCATTAATAGCCATAAGATAGCTAAAACAACTACACCAAGTATTATCCAAGTGATCATGAAACAATAATATACTTTTCTTAAAAAAATATCTACCAGAAAGATGTAAGAAATAATAAATCAGTTATTTGGACTCTAAAAAAATACCTAGATATGCCTATATATAAGTAGGTATAAAATATACTCATATTTATTTTTAGGCACAAATATATTATTGGATATATTTTATACTCGAACAATTTACATATCCATTCAGCCTTGTTACGTCATTTAATAGGAACCGCGGCAAACTTCTCCCCTGTGTCATTCCGGACCCGATCCGGAATCTATTTATCTTTCGTCATTGTTATGTACTCATCCACTTCTGATTAATCCGTCATTGCGAAGAGTCATCGATGAAGCAATCCTTAACTCTCTTAGTCATTCCAAACCTAATTTAGAATCTATTATGCATCCGTCATTGCGAGGAGTCTTCGACGCGGCAATCTTAACTTTCTGAAAAAAAACATAGATTGCTTCGTACCTCGCAATGACGACTTCCTTGAATTTTCCACCTTAGCTTTGATACAATACGTGACTAGTCACCCATAAGGTGTCACAAACGAGAGGCCGTAGCTCAGTTGGTTAGAGCGCTTCCCTGTCACGGAAGAGGTCGCGGGTTCGAGTCCCGTCGGTCTCGCTTGTACACGGTATATATTCTTCAATCTACAATTGATAGCAAGTATTACATCGGAGTAACCCGAGACCTCACTAAGAGAATACAAGAACACAATCAAGGTAAAACACGAAGCTTACGTAACAGGATTCCTTTAAATTTAGTTTATTCAGAAGATTATCTTGATCGACATGAAGCATATATTCGTGAGCGGCAAATAAAATCATACAAAGGTGGTAATTCATTCAAAAAACTTATTAACGATACAGTTGGTTAGATTGCCCCGCTATAGCGGGGAGGTCGCGGGTTCGAGTCCCGTCGGTCTCGCTTGTAAATCCTATATACCCCGCTCTTACATACAATCAATTAACTTAGAATTTAACGACGAGAAGTTTATCCTGAGCAAAGCCGAAGGAAGTCCCGTCGGTCTCGCTTGTGGAAAGATTAGTCTTTCCTCGCTCAATTGCCCATTCACCTCTTGACATCCATCTCCAGTTGCGATAAAAGTTGTTCATCGACTGCCCTCCGAAAAAAGAACAGGAGGTGAATTAATTTGCCAAAAACAAAAAAGACCAAGACAAAAGCAATTCGAACAAAAACATCTGAACCACAAATAGTTATCGAACGCGAGGATACAAATCCTGGTTTCCTAAATCGTATTCAAAGTGATTTAGAAAATCGTAATGCTTTACTAAATCTTATCTTAGGTGTGCTTATCGTTATCGTCGCTGGCGTTTTAGTATTCAACTACTTTAATCGTTCACGAAATCTCGGACCTGCACAAACTGCTGAAGTTCCAGCAGCTACCGAAGTAGCAGATGTTAGCAAAGACGCATTACCAGGTTCTTATACTGTTAAACCAGGTGATACTTTATTCACTATCGCTCAAAAATATTATGACGATGGTTTTAAGTACAACGAAATTGTTACAGCTAATAACATGCCAAATGAAAATAGTTTAGAGGTAGGTCAAAGCTTAACCATCCCTAAATTAGAAACAATGGAAGTTATGGCAGAAGCAACTCCTTCTCCAACTCCAGAAGCTAGTGTTACAACAGCAGCTGAAGTCGCTATGCAAACCGCACCAACTACTATGGTTGATGCAGGTACTGGTGGAGCAATCAACCAAACTGTATGGGGAGAAAAGATTAGCAATGACACTTACACTGTTACTGCAGGAGACTGGCTTTCAACAATCTCTGGCCGAGCCTATGGAGATATCTACGCTTACCAAAAGATTGCTGAAGCAAATAACATCACCAACCCTGATGTTATCGAACCTGGAACTGTATTGAAAATCCCTCGTAACTAATTCGCGAAAAAAGTGAAAAGGGATTTTTAAACAGGTAAAGATGATTTGATTATGTGTGTAGATAGAGCTAGCTATCTTCAAAACTCATAATCTTCAACATCGATACCTTGTTGATTTAAGATTGATATTTTTGAATTAAGTTTTTGATAACAAGATTTATCAGACAGTATGAAACTACTGATCATAGTTTCATACAAATAGGTAATGATCAGATACCTATTAAACTCTGCTAAGTCTTGTTAGATCTTTTTCAAATCTATCAACTCTCAAATCGATCAATATTACTAGTGTTAATCACTAAGGCTAATTCACGTGCAATTTTGAGCCAAATCAGGTAAAGTATTTAGACATATCTCAAGCTAAAAATTTTATTAATTGGTTAGGTTATAAATGTGCGGGATTCGTATAGTGGCAATACGCCACCTTCCCAAGGTGGAGTCGAGGGTCCGATTCCCTTATCCCGCTCACAACCGAACCTGTTTTCAAGTCCTGCCAATTTTACTCTTCAAAGCAACATTTTCCCTGGTCCGAGCCTAAATTTTTATCTGATTTTTGCTAGCCTCGGAAATTTTATACCGGAGACCGGAGTCGAACCGAAAAGGTGTATAATCTCAGCAATATATTGAGATGAATATGCGAACATTATCATTCGTCAGTCCATTACCTGCTCGTTTATATCGTCCAGGAGCCAACTCTTTGAGTGTTACATTCAAAACTCACTTAAACTATATAAAATGCATGTCGAGACTTACTGACTCTATTGTAATTAACATACCTTCTCTTCCTTCAGCTGGTCTTGACCCCAGACACCTAGCAAAGTTTGATACTCTTGCTCGTATAACTGCAAACAGTATTCAAGGGGAAAAAGAGGCTTGTGACAATGAGAAGGCATATGCTCAAGTTGCATCGCCATGGATACCAGTAAAATGCTACTACCAGTTATATTATCTCGAATCAACATTTTTATATTTATTAGATGGATCATTGGCGGGGTTTAGTCATGGAGGGCATTCTCGAGTTAAACAGGCTATTGTAAGACATCTTCAGAATGGAACAATATCATTGTCTGGAATACACGCGGCAGAGTTATCAAGCATAGTAAATTGGCAAACAGCAGATATCTACAGGACAACTTCGGGAGCAAATATTGCCGAAAGTTATCATGGCACTGCTGATTGTGTTGAATCATTGAGAAAGAAAATTTCTGAATATATCGAGATTGAGTGGAAACAAAGTGAAAAAATTGTTAATTATCGTACAGCCGCAGCTCAAGCAAAAAAAGTGGCGATACTACATTCTAAGGAATTTAGTTTGTTAGATTATTTCTACTGGATGAGAATTAAAACTAATTATCGAGATGTAGACTTTTTAGACTTCGACAATAACGTCAATGAGGAAGATGCATATGAGTATTTAACCTATTACGTGCAAGCTACTAATAATTATGCCGCGACACTTAATACAGCCATCGGAGCTCTGAAGTCCAGTAGAGGTATGTAAGTCTAAAGCGTCCCTGTGGCTAAGATGGATCACAGTTGTGCCAACAAGTTCCCTAAAAGTAAGGTACTTTCACCACAGATCCATTCGGTGAGCCTATCTTAACATACTAATTAAGGATTAAAATCGCTGCATTTAATGCCGTAGCAAAGCTTACCCACAATAAATAGGGTATTAGTAAGTAAAAAGCTAATTTTGAGATCGAATAAACTTTTCTCATGGTAATAACGATTAAAATCCACAACGTCAGAATAGTAATCAGTCCTAATAAAGGTGACTTTAGTCCAAAAAATATCGGGGTCCATAAAAAGTTAAGTGCTAATTGAGCCAAGAAAAATATTCCAGCACTTTTGACACCTTTCTTTTTCCATCCTTTTTTTAATATGAGATAAAAAGCGACCCCCATTAATAAGTACAAGATTGTCCAAACTGGTCCAAAAATCCAATTAGGTGGTGAAAAGAAAGGCTTATTAAGACTCGCATACCATGTGGGAATAACAGAGATAGTAAATGGAGTTCCAAGAATACCTATTAGCTCACAACCAATAATGCAGCCAAAAAATTTAATTAAATCTTTCATCTAATAGCAGTATGCGTAAAACTGATAATATAATCAATGTACATTAGCTATTTGATTTAAAAACCACCTGATACTATAAATATTTATATCCCACAAATGTAGATTAAATTTATCCATTTCAATAAATATTTTCTTGTAAAAGACATACTCTAGTTATATACTATGAGATATGGAAATTAGTAAAACTGCTGAAACTACCACCATTAGCTGTGCTTTAGTTAATTTATTTGACAAAAGTTTATTAAAAACTGCTGGATGGCCAATTAGCAGATTTGTAAAAACTATCAAGGACGCTGGCTACACAGGGATTGAATGGCATCCGATGAGAGGCCTCTTCTCAGGAATACAAATGCAGCTAGGATTGATCACAGATGCTGATAAAAGTTCGATCACTTCACTGCATCAAAGCTACCGTAGCGAAAAAAATATCATGGAATCTTGGCAACACCCTAACCGTACTTTAGCATTAATGTCTTATTTTTTATTACCTGAAAGAGTCTCTTCATTAAAAGATTTATTACGAGTTCAGAAAGTTGTCGGAAAGCAATTACCTGTAGTTCTTTATCCTCCTAATGATAAAGAGTTTAGCGGCACGAACTTACCTTTTTCAGAAAAGTTATTTCAACCGACACCAGAGGTTATGGCTAATTGGGCTGCTAATAATCTGGATGAATTTATTACGCACTCTCATCAACTCGGATATACAGGAATATGTTTAGATTTATTTCACATAAGGTCAAAAAATATTGGGCGTTTCGGATTTAATCCTTGGGAAAATACACTCCGCGCACTATTTGAATTAGATCGAATACCACAAATTCATTTAGCTGCCGGAAGATCAGATATGGGGACTTCACATATTGATACCATAAAAGAGCTTCAAAGTCTTTTAGACCCAAAGCGAGATTCCGAGATAATACATATGCTTCAAACTATTAAAGATTTAGGATGGAAAGGTAATATTGTTACCGAAATCCCAGCAGCCGTATTGAACCAGATATCAGGTACAGACACTTTTCCATCCACTTCTAGGTTAATAGATAATCATAAAAGAATCGTCGACCGAGTTAAAAACATTTTCCATTAAAGAATACTTCAACCCAAAAACCTGCTAAAATCTGAGCTGGTAAACATAATTTAGGTACGAGAGATTGGTGATGGACTCTCCTCCCGGCTTCCCCAAATCACAAAAAATATGGTTGGATAAAGATAGTAGATGTAACTAGTTCGTAAACACAGTACGTGCAG
>CAYTXH010000012.1:10374-24814 GCA_964441115.1 uncultured Gammaproteobacteria bacterium
ATTTCTGTTGTGATATATGTGAACAAGGACCTATTAAAGGAATTAGATATAAATATTTCCTGCCTTCAGGCATCGAATTAAGGAAATAACGCTAACGGACGTTGAAAAGTGTCCGTTAAATATTTAAGCTATAATCCAAGATTTGGTTCACCTAAGTAAATAATGTTACTAAAGAGTATCTTATATATTATCAATTTAGGTACGAGAGATTGGTGATGGACTCATCATGCGGTCTTCACAAATCACAAAGCATTTGGTTAGATAAAGCTTAAAACTGACGATTTTGGTAGTAACACATTAATTAACTGATACTGGTTGGCCAAAATGTCAAAACAGCCGATGTAGCTCAGTGGCAGAGCAACACTTTCGTAAAGTGTGGGCCGTGGGTTCGATTCCCACCATCGGCTCTAAACAGCATACTGGAGAGATTATAAATATCAGTCTATAATAATATTTATGCGACGCAGTTATTCTTCTGGCTACAACTACAAACCACGATCAGTTCGTAAAATGGAAAACCGTAGTAAAAAAACTCTTATATGGACCATGGTTCTGTGTGTAGGTTTGTTATATGTCGTTTTCTTTTGGATTATCCCTTATTTAATCGGTAGTATCTCTAATTTAAATAAACCTACTCAAATAACCGCAAGTATTGCTGATGATATTACCTTGGCTCCACCTGTTTTTAATATTCCCTTCGAAGCCACCAATACCGCCACAATTAACATCACTGGTTATTCCACCATGGATGCAAAAGTTGAAATTTATGTTGATGATGAATTAACAGATACTGTCTCCAGTAACAGTGACGGTCTATTCCAAGTCACTGGTTTAAATCTTGGATTAGGAACTAATTCTATTTATGGGCGAACTGTTGATAAAGACAATAAACGTAGCTTACCTTCAAAATCAATTCGAGTCCTTTACAGCAATGACAAACCAAGTTTAATAGTCAACCAACCTGAAGATAATAAAGTTGTCCAAGGCGGAGATCGAAAGATTCGCATTGCTGGAAAAACAGATCCCGATGATACTGTTACCATCAATGGGAGTGTTGTCATAGTTAATGGTGATGGAAGTTTTGCTATTGATCGAGAATTAGCCGATGGAGAGAATTCATTCTTAATTAATGCTACCAGCCAAGTTGGAAACTCCACTCAAGTTCAAAGAAAAGTTACCTACCAACCTTAGTTATTTTTGACCCACCAATTATTGCTCCAGCTATCAAATAAAAAATCAGCATCAAACTTGGATAAAACCAAGCATTGATAAATTGGCCCCCAACTATCCAACTAATCCATAAACTAATTAACCAATAACCTTTGTCACCAGCCAAAAGTAATTGCCGCCACATCATTATCCACCACATCAAAAAGACACTAACTCCAACTAATCCGGTACTAGCTAAAACTACCAATAAACTTGAATCCAAACCGGCTCCAGCATTTCCTCCATCAGCTGAATAACTCTTTCGTAAATTTAACTCAGTCATTGCTGAGCGAAGATTGCCATATCCTACTCCTAAAATTGGTGACTGTTGCCAGACAATTACACCATTTCTCCACGATTCTAATCTTTCACTTGCCGATACATCCATTTTAAACGCACCAATTAATCTAACTTGAACACTTGGAATCATTAATCCAATTACTAAAGCAACTAAAACACCAACAATTACTTTCCATCGCCATAATCTCCAACCAATTAGAATCGCACTAATTAATCCAGCTAAATAAGCAGTTCTGGACAGAGTCATTATTACCCCAATAAATAATGCTATTGAAACCATCAAATAAAATCGATTTTTCAATTGTCGACTCATCCAAAATGACCACCAACCAATACTTAATAAAACTAGACCACAAAAATTAGGATCTAAAAATGTTGAAGCTAATCTAAATCGATGGGGATCATATCCAAAATCTCTTAACATTGTGAAATCTGGCAAGAAAATTAATTGGCCAACTCCGGCAATTAACAAAATCATTCCAATCCGTACTATCCACTTAATTAAAGTTTCAAACTTAATTACTTGTGTACTTATCAAACTCATTCCTAGCCAAACCAAACAGGTATATGCCACCATCCTTAACCAATGTAATACCCCAATCCATTGTCCGGAGAAAATAATACTGAGTAAACTGATAGCCCACCATCCAACTAACCACCCCATCCATTTTTGCCAAACAATCTTTCTGGTAATACCAACTTGCCAAACTAATAATAGTCCTAAAGTCGCAGCCACTCCGATATCAATCAAACCAACTGATACTGGTGATCCAAATGGGATTTGCCCAAACTCCCCCAATGTTAAAAATAGAAATATTCCAATTGTAAAAAACCAAACTAAGTGCATATTTAGACAAATAGATTAATAGACAACTAGATAATTAGACAATTAGATTAATAGACAACTAAATAATTAGATTAAAGACAAGCTTAAAGTCTGAACGTCTATAAATCTAGCAATCTATTAATCTATTAATCTATAAATCTAGTAGTCTCTAATTCCTTTCCTTTCTATAAACAGACTAACAAACAACTAGACAATTAGACAAATAGATTAATAGACAAATAGACAATTAGATTAAAGACAGTCTGACAGTCTATAAATCTAGTAATCTATAAATCTATTAATCTATAAATCTAGCAGTCTCTAAATCCCATTTTTAAATAAACCGAAAAGCGTGATTTTCTTAGGTAGTACTTGATCGATAATATATTGATCATCAACCACTTTTAATGACTGAATCTTTTGCCTCTTTCTCCATAAAACATCTAGATGAGTCAAGATATACCATTCAGCTTTTAAAGCGGATTTTAGATATCCTTGTGTAGCCAAATATCTAACAGTATTTAAATTAACCAAAATTATTCTCAACCAATTGGCTCGATGCCACAATAATTTATTCGGAAAATTCTTGATTACAGTCATGGTTAAATTTCGGAACTGCCAATATTCAGTTAAAGATTTATTTCTATTTGAAGTCGCTTTATGAACATGATAAATCACCGCTTTGGGTTCATACCAAGCTTTAAAGCCGGCCAATTGAGCTCTAAATCCAAAATCTACATCTTCAAAATATGCAAAATAATCCTCATCTAATAAACCAATTTTATCGACAACTCTTCTTTTAATTAAACATCCACCGCCCGTTACTAAAAATAACGGGCCTGGTTGATTATATTTAGGACCATCAGGTTGTCCGTAGCCAATATTATTCGCATGACCTACCGCATCAATATAATCACCAGCACTATCAATAATTCCAGCTTTATAAAAGTTAATCATTTTGGCAGCAATCATATCGACCGGTAATTTATCTGCAGTCTCAACTAAAAATTTCAAACAGTTTTTATCTACTTTTGTATCATTATTAATTAAAACAAGATATTCACCTTTTGCCGCTAAGATTCCTTTATTGACCGCCGGAGCGAAGCCAACATTCTGGGGCAATTCAATCACTCTATATTCTGGAAATTGTTGTTTAATATATTTAACTGAACCATCCACTGACCCGTTATCTACAATAATTACTTCAAAATCTATGTATATCTGGCGCTTTAAACTTGGCAAACTATGTTTAAGTAATTCCAAACCATTCCAATTAGGAATTATTACTGAAACTTTTGGAGATTTAACTTTTTTTACCATATTTTTTAATAACTAATATTTGTCGATAATATGGCGGAATTGGTAATCGACCAAACTGCATAATTTGTTGATTAAATCTAAGTAACCACTTTGCCCAACGACGACCAATATTAACAGTAAATAACCAATGGTAAAACCACCAAATACCCAAATTCACATTAGCAATTCGATCAATTATCTCTGAATTAACTTTTGATTGTTTAATCCATTGCTCTACTAATTCTACTTTTGGTAAACCAAATTCACGATGTTCAGTTAACCAAGGATGATCATACTGGTAATTTTCCTTAAATTGTTTTTCAATAATTCGCTCTAACTTTGCACTCCAATCACTAGTTGGAAATCCAATAACAACAATTCCCCCTGGTTTCGTTACCCGTAATAACTCCTCCAATCCTGGTCGTCGATCTTTTTGTGGCATGTGTTCATAAGTGTCTAAACACACCACCACAGGATAAGTATTATCCTTAACTGGCAGTTTAGTAATTAAACCGACTTTATGACGAATATTAGCCAATTTAGGACCTGCTGTCCGGTCAAAAGCATTATCAATACCTAAAATTTTTCCATCATAATATTCAGCTAATCCTTTAGTTCCAGAACCAACTTCTAAAACCTCATTCGGCCATAGATTTCGTTGATTTAAATAATCGATTACTGGTAAATATCGCCATGCGGCATCGGTGTTAATCATTTTTTCTGCTTAATAAAATAATAATTTAAATAACCAAACATTAAACTGAAGCCGATGATATCAGAAATCAACGTTACCCAGCTAGTCGCTAAATAGCTGTAGCGCGGAATAAAAATTGAATTAAGCGTTACATTAATTAACAAATTAATAATTGAAAGAATTAAAAGAGGTTTTAATAATTTAGGAATCGACATCATTACTACCGCATGAGGAGAGATCATAAAAAGAAATGGAATCGTCCAAGCCAAAATTTTAACAACTGGAATAGCTTCTCGATATCCTGGTAAAAACAAATCAATCATCCAAGGTAATATCACCCAAAAAATTAATACTAAAGGTGCTGATATCAACAAGTTAGTTCTAATCGACTTAATAAATAAGGGATAAATTTCTTTTGGTTTATCAGCCATTCGGGCTAAAACAGGAAAAAGCGCGGCAGATATTGCCGATGGAATAAAGATCACTGATTCTAAAAATTTATAACCAGTACCGTAAATTCCTACTGCCTGACTGCCTTGCCAATACGTTAGCATCAAAGTATCAACTTTAAAGTATAAAAATCCTAATAAATTAATTAACCAAAATTGCCAAAAACCTGATAATAAATATCGCCACCTCGGTAAAGCTTTTGGCCAAATTAATTTAATACCAATTTGTTTTAAACTCCACCACTGAACTAAAAAGTAAATAATCTGCCCAATTATCAGCGCAAATAAGATACTTTCAGCATCTGGTTTTATCATCAGGAAACCAGCGCCGATAATAGTTGTTCCTAAACTTAAACTAATTAATCCTTTTGCTGATAATGACAACTTTTCTTTAGCAATTAAAATGCTATCTAAAGTTAAAGCCACCATCTGAGGAATGACTGCTAAACAACCAAGTAAAATCAAACTCACCCGATAACTATCTTTATCTATTACTGACATGATTAATCCCCCTAAAGTAATCAATCCAATCACGATTAATAACCTCAAACTGATTATCTCTGGTAATAATTGCTCAATTTTAGCTTTGCCCGAAGCAATCTCGCGAACCATATACTGACTAACCCCTAAATCGCTAATTGAAGACAATAATGAAAAATAAGCAGTCGCAGTCACATAAAAGCCGAAATCACCAACAGACAGGTATCGAATAATGAATAATGTATATCCAAAAGAGATCGCCTTAACACCCAATTGACCTAACCATAACCAACTAGAATTCTGTAAAATATTTTTATCCATTTTGCTCCCTTCTAGCCTCCATATTTTAACGTTATTTAATACAAATGTGAATCTTAGGCTTGAACCATATCTTCTTCTTTGCGATAATAACAAAATGGAATTACAAGAACCTGCCACTTTTAAAACCCACTTAATCGAATTCCTTCAAACATTAGTCGTATTTGCTGCTATCGGCAGTATTATCTATCTTTTCGCGGTTCAACCACACAAAGTATCTGGCTGTTCAATGTGTCCAAATTTCCACACTAATGACTATATCTTAACTGACAAACTATCATATCGTTTTAATGAACCAACCCGAGGTGATGTCATTGTTTTTAAGAATCCCCGTGATCCATCACAAGACTTTATCAAACGGGTTATCGGTGTTCCTGGAGATCGAGTCACTCTTCGAGGCGGAAAAGTATATTTGAACGGTCAATTGCTAAATGAACCGTATTTAGATACTACAGTTTTAACTAATACCGGCGCTTATATGGGTGAGAATCAAGAAAAGACTGTCGAAAAAGAAAAATACATTGTTTTCGGGGATAACAGACCAGGATCCTCAGATTCTCGAGAATGGGGACAATTACCTAAAGGAAATATTATTGGAAAAGCTTTCTTCCGCTATTGGCCACGAGAAGTCGTTCGCCTAATCAACCACCAACCAATTGGAAATTAATTAAAAACTCTTCGTCATTCCGGACTTGATCCGGAATCTATATCAATAAAACTTGGATCCTCATTTCATGAGGATGACGCAAAAACAAACAGATTGCTTCGTCGAGGACTCCTCGCAATGACGATACATATATATATAAATTAAAAGGAATTATGAACCAGAATTATTGCTATTGAAGTATGTAGTGATCGCATTATAGATTTGTTGCATCTTTTGAGCAGTCTTATCTGGAGATCCATCTAACCGAATCTCTAATTTAGCAGTAGTTCCGGTTAACACATATTTAACTTTAGTCTTTTTCTGATCACCCTCAGCGATTGCTCTTTGCAAACCTTCTTCGACTCGATCAACCTCATCAGAAACAATATGCATCATCTCCGGGGTTGAACCCTTCTTTGGTCCAATACCTAATTTTGATCGCATTCGTCGAACTAAATCTTCTGTTCCTCGAACAGATAAGTTCTTGCGCATTACTTCTTTATAAGCATCAATAATTAAGTGTGGATCATCCAAAGCTGCTAATGCTCGAGCATGACCTTCACTAGTTTGACCAGACATCAAAGCATCTTTAAGTGCATCTGGTAAAGTTAATAATCGAATAGTATTTGAAATATAACTAGGACTCTTAGAGACTCGAGTTGAGATATCAGAATTTGTTAATGTAAATTCATCCATCAATCTTTTATACGCCTGTGCTCGTTCTAAAGGATTCAAATCAACACGTTGAACGTTTTCAACGATTGCCATTTCCAACATGCCTTGAGGTGTAGTTTCCCGAATAATAACTGGAACTTGTTGTAAACCAGCTAATTTTGAAGCTCTCCAGCGTCGCTCACCAGCAATAATTTGAAAACCAGCTGGAGTCTTAGCAACAACAATCGGTTCTAAAAAGACATGTACACGAATAGAATCAGATAATTCAGATAAAGATTCCGGTGTAATTAATCCTCGAGGTTGTAATGGGTTAGCTTGTAAAGTTTCTATATCTAAAACGTAGATTTGGTCAGCAATGTGTGTATTATCCATGGTTAGCAGTATTATCTCTTTAAAGACTATACAACACTAACTACCCGTTTGCCAAGCTTTTGTTTGAAGCTAACTGTGCCTTCAGCAACAGCATAAATAGTAAAATCATTACCTTGCTTAGTACCAACACCTGCATTATATTTGTTACCTTTTTGTCGAATAATAATATTACCGACAGTAACAACTTCTCCACCATATTTTTTGACGCCTAATCTTTTTGATATTGAGTCTCGATTGGTTTTTGCAGCTGATCCAGCTTTCTTATGTGCCATATATTCTTAAGAAAAATTAAATTATTTTTCCCCTTTCAATACAACTTTTGTGTATTTAGCTCGTGATCCAACAACTCGTCGAGTATTAGATTTTGAGTGATACTTTGCAACTCTAATTTTATCACCTTTAAGATGTTCAACTACTTCTAATTTTAGAGAATCTTTTAAATATGGAGTACCTAATGTGATTTTTCCAGCATCTGAAGTCAACAAAACTTTAGCTTCTAAAGATTTTGTTTCTTCACCAAGATAATCAACCTTAACTGGTTGATTTGGTGTAATCATATATTGTCGGCCTGAAATCTCTACTATTGCGTATTGCATATTGACGCTTTATTTTAAGGTTTATTAGCCTCAAAGTCAACCTAGCTTTCAAATCTCGGTCAAACTGAAGGTTTCGATAGATTTTCGACGACTTCCAAATCGTTTCACAGATTGAATAAAACCTAAACACATAAAGATCGCAATCAATGAACTTCCTCCATATGATAGTAACGGTAAAGTAATTCCCGTCACTGGCATAATGCCAATATTCATGCCTATATTAACCACAGTTTGGAAAAATAACATACTCATAACTCCAGCTACCAATAACTCACCTAATCGATCTTCAGCCCCGGCTAACACTCGATAACAAAACCAAAACAGAACTCCATAAAGAGATAAAACAATTAAAGATCCTATAAATCCTAATTCTTCGGCAATAAAAGCAAAAATAAAATCTGTCCTAAATTCGGGTAAAAACTGCAATCGGGATTGAGTTCCTCGACCTAATCCTCTACCAAATAATTGTCCCGAGCCAACTGCAATTGTTGATTGAATGACATGGAAACCTTTTCCAAGTGGATCATTAGCTGGAAATAAAAAGCTGGTAATTCGATTTCTCTGATAATCATGCATTAAAAACCAACTTACTGGCGCCATCAATGCCGCCATAACTCCCATAATCGCAACCTTCCAAAAAGACACATTTGCAGCTAACAACATTCCAAACCAAATAAACCCCACTGTTAAAGCAGTTCCTAAATCAGGTTGTCTGAAGATGAAGAAAAAAATCGGACCCAAAATACCTAAACTGTTTAAAATATTAATAAATGTTGGTTGTCTGGTTGCCCAAAAGAAGCCTAAAACGACTATTAAAACTGGTTTCGCCAACTCCGATGGCTGTAAATTAAATAAACCTAAGGGAATCCACCTTACAGAGCCTCGTGTTTCAAAATTAGTAATTGCCACAACCAATAGTAAGACAATCACAATGCTATACAATATCCAGCGGAAGGACTTAATTGCTCGATAATCAAAATTACTAATTAACCAATACAATCCTAAACCAACTAAGCAATAAATCGCTTGCTGAATCGCCTGATTCGGACTAGATGAATAAAGAACTACAGTTCCTAAAGTACATAATAATAAAGCGGCAATAATCATTCTCGGTAGTATTTTAACACCTTAAATTGGTGTTCACAGGATCGATTACTTCTCTACTTCAATTTGAAAAGATTCACCTTTTTCTAATTTCATAGCATTTGTTTGTTTCATTATTAATTCCTCAAATTGTTCTGGCCATTCCGGTAAAATGACTACTTTTAATTTATCTTGAAGAGTTAACCCTTGGTCTTTTCGTTGTTGTTGAATTTGTCGGATTAATTCCCGTGCTTGTCCTTCAGCCTGCAATTCAGGAGTTAATTCTGTTTCCAAGACAACGCTAAGCTCAGCTGATTTTTTCTTAAACTCTACTTTTTTAATATTTAATTCTTCAGCAATAACTTGTTCTAATTCATCATCGAGTTCTTCAGCTGCTTGATAAGTAATACCTTGCAATGGCTGTCGTAATTTAATTGCCGCAGCTTTTCTTTGCGCATGACCCAACTCGACGATTTGACGAACTAATTTCATTTGTTGCATCAATTTTTCATCCAATAATGAAGCATCACCTTTTGGATAATCAGTTAAGTGAACAGAAATATCACCTGTTAGATTTCGATAAATTTCTTCAGTAATAAATGGCATAATTGGCGCCGCGACTTTGGTATAACCAACTAATACTCCGTATAACACCGCTAAACATGCGTTTCGATCAATTACATCGTCATTAGAACTAATTCGGTCTCGGCTTCGACGAATATACCAAGTTGATAAATCTTCAACCAAGAAATCTTTCACCAATTTTACAGCTGCTGGGATATCGTAATTATCTAAAGCTAATCGAGTTTTTTGAACTAAATTAGTCAATCCAGATAAAATCCACCGATCCATTAGAGTCAATCGTGACCGATCACCATCAGCTCCTGGCAAATAACAATCCCAATTAAACATTGATCCGTAATCAACAAAATATTTATAACTATTCCAATATGTTAATAAGAATCGATAGTTTTCCGCTATTCCATCTTCAGACAAATTCAAATCTTCACCTCTCATAATTGGTGAGCCCATCATGTATAGTCGCAAGGCATCACCACCATATTTTTCCAGTACCATCTTTGGATCTGGATAATTGCCATAAGATTTACTCATCTTGCGACCATCATTTCCAGCTAATACTCCAGTACAAATGACATTAGTAAAAGCACTTTCATCAAATAAAATTGTTGAGAGTCTAAGCAAAACATTAAACCAAGCTCGAACTTGACCAACATATTCAATAATAAAATCTGCTGGTTTAGATTTTTCAAAAACTTCTTTATTCTCAAATGGATAATGATGTTCTGCAAAAGGCACAGAGCCTGAATCCATCCAACAATCGAGTACTTCTGGTATTCGAGTATATTTCTTACCTTCTTTAGTTAAAATAATTTGATCACAAACATCTCGATGCAAATCCATTGGTTGATCACCAAAGAAATATCTAACCTTTTCACCTTCATTTTTCTTGGTAATCTGATCCGTATATTGCATCATCTCCTCAATACTACCGATGATAATTTCATCGCCATCTTCAGATTTCCAAATCGGCATAATTGTTGCCCAATAACGATTACGAGAAATACACCAATCAGGAGAATTAGCAATTGTTAAATGGAATCGACCAGTTTTAATGTGTTCAGGTATCCAGTTAATATCCTGATTTAAGTCAGTCATTCGAGCTTTTATTTTTTGGATATCAATAAAATAAGCCGTTTGAGCCACATAAATTAATGGATTTTTGCCACGATAAAATGGCAATCTGTGAACATAACTTTCACTTCTAAGTAAATTACCTTGTTGCTGCATTTGCTCAGCCACTAATGGTGAAGCATCTCTTAAATAAATACCTTTCCAGGGATCTACGGTTAATTTGCCCTCATCATCAATATCACTGATATCACTTAATTGATGTTTTTTACCTAGTTCAAAATCCACCTCACCAAAGGCCGGAGCAATGTGTAAGACTCCAGTTCCCTCTTCGTCGGTCACTTCTTCTGACAAAATCACATGATAATCATTTTCTTTAATTTGATCAGAGAATAAATCAAAGACAGGTTTGTAACTAATATTTTCTAAATGTTGTGAAGGGAATGTTGCTAAAATCTGATACAAACTACTGTCAGCACCAAAAGTATATTCCAAACGTGGTTTAGCAATTATGTAATTTTGATCTTGGTAATTAACTAAGACATATTCTAATTTTGGATTGAGAGCCAAAGCAAAATTAACTGGAATAGTCCAAGGAGTTGTAGTCCAAGCTACTAAATAAACAGTTTTTTGATCAGTTAAATTATTAGCTAACCACTCTGGAGTTTCAGCCAATTCAAATTTCACAAATACTGCTAAATCTTCAACGTCTCGATAATTATCTGCATCCATCGCTACTTCAAACTGAGAAACCGGAGTTGAAGTATCAGTTGAGTACATTGAAACTCGCTTGCCTTTATAAATTAAACCTTTATCCCAAATTTGTTTAAATGCCCAAATAACAGACTCCATGTAATCAACATTCATCGTATAGTAGGCATTTTCCATATCTACCCATCGACCGATTTTATTGATATACCATTGCCAATCTGAGGAAGCAGACTCGACATATTTTCGACATTCCTCGACATAACGAGCGATACCAAATTTTTCTTCTAAATCTTTACTCGAACGAATTCCAAACAATTTATTAACTTTGTCTTCAATTGGTAAACCATGACAATCCCAACCCCAAACTCGGCGAACTCTTTTACCAAGCATTGTCTGATATCTAGGAATCACATCTTTAGCAATTGATGGCAAAAGTGAACCATAATGCGGCATACCTGTCACAAATGGCGGACCATCAACAAAGCTATACGCATTATCTTCAGGTCGGTTTTCAATTGATTTTTGGAATGTTTGATTATCCTGCCAATATTGCCAGGTCTGATCTTCTAGTTCGGATAGATTTACTTGTGATGAAACAGGCTTAAAACTCATGGAGTTATTTTAGCAGATAGAACTACGAACAACCAGACTAATTTAGCACCAAATCACAATTACTTTTACCGAAAATTCTTTAATTTTCGTCCAAAATTTTGACAAGTTTTACAGTAGCTTTATGAATACAATCAAATGCCCAATCGTGTGGTTCATCAATCGAAACCCAAACCAACTCCGCAACATCATCAGCTGGAATTAATTTTATACCTTTTGAAAAATCCAACCAATAAACTGGATTAAAAGTATAAATCTTATTTCCTTGATATAAATAATTATCAGTTTCAATACTAATCAACTTTAGTTCGTTAGGATCTAAATCATAACCCGTTTCCTCTTTAAATTCCCGCACTGCACCAGTTACTGAATCTTCACCTAATTCTAAAAAGCCACCAATCAGATCAAGCTTGCCTTTTTCTGGCTCAATACCTCTAATTGAAACTAATATTTCTCGTCCACACACTGGAATAACTGATCCTGTTGGTTTGGAATTTAAATAAGTCGACTTACCACAACTCTCACACAAATAGTGACTTGGAGGATAAAATTTAACTGATTGGCCACAAAATGGACAAAATTTATACATTAGCTAGGAAAAGTTCGTCTTCGATATGCTGGATATTCTGCCTTACGACGGTCTTCAACAACTTGAGCTAATCGATCACTGTATCCACCAGAAAAGCGTTCCCATACCATATGTTGATCTGGACATAATTGAAATAGTCTGGGATTAGACAGATCAATACCTTCTAAAGAACTTTTAACCTCTGTTGCATGTCCTGATAATTTTTTAAATGTATCGCTATCGCCATATCTAAATCTTGAAGCTATATTTTTAATAATCGGCCTTGGATCATATATAACTTTACCCAAATCAGACTCTGGTACACCATTTTGAAAATAATCTAAATCTCTTAAGCTATGATCAAAAAATTCGACTCCATGAGTCACAGCTTCTTCAATTTGAGCTTGGGTATAATCGAAATCTCTTAGTGTCCCAATTGTTAACATTGAAAAAATACTTCGATGATTAATTTGACGTAATATTGGTTCAACCATTTTAGCTGAACGGAAGTGAAACCTATCTAATTGAATCCGTCTTTCCATTATCGACCTTGTCGTAAGAATGCTGGAATTTCTAAATCATTATCTTCTTCATTATTATCATCAGCCATATTTTGGAAATTATCATCGTTATGGTTATCTTGTTGGCTATTAACTACTGGTTGATGTTGATTAGAGTTTGATTGGACTTGTGGCCGTGGAGCAGCTGGTTGAACTCCAAATCCAACTCGAGGAGTCATTTGGTTCATGCCAACACCGGCATACTCACGCAATCTTTCTCGCATTTCATCAAAACCAGTTGCGATAACTGAAACTTTGACCATATCGACCAAATCTTCTTTGATAGTTGCACCGAAGATAATATTGGCATCTGGTTCAGCAGCTTGAGCAATAATCTGAGCTGCTTCATTAACTTCACTCATACTCATATCTGGACCTCCCACGATATTAAACAAGACACCTTTAGCACCTTCAATTGAAACTTCGAGTAATGGTGATGCAATTGCCATTCTAGCCGCTGTAGCTGCCCGATTCTCGCCCCCAGCTTGACCAATACCCATCAAAGCAGAGCCAGCATTAGACATGATTGTTTTAACGTCAGCAAAGTCCACATTAATCAAACCTGGCATAGTGATCAAATCGGAGATACCTTGAACACCTTGACCCAAAACTGAATCAGCCAATTTAAAAGCTTCTTGAAGAGTCATATTTTTATCAACAACTTCTAATAATCTTTGGTTTGGAATAACAATTAAGGCATCAACTTTATCTTTGAGAGCTTCAATACCCTCTTCAGCCACCATCATTCGTCTAGTACCTTCAAAACCAAAAGGCTTAGTAACTACCGCGACAGTTAAGGCACCTAATTGTTTTGCCACACTTGCTGCAACAGAGATAGAACCGGTTCCAGTTCCTCCACCCATACCAGCAGTTAAGAAAACCATATCGGCATCTTGCAAAACATCTTGGATCTTTTGAGTAGATTCTTCAGCAGCTTGTCGACCGATATCAGGATTTCCACCAGAACCTAAACCTCGAGTCAAAGCTTCACCAATTTGAACTTTAGTTGGAGCTTGATTGCTGAGTAAGGCTTGTGCGTCAGTATTAACAGCTACGAATTCTACCCCTTGAATCTGTTGAAGTGAGATCATTGAGTTTAGTGCGTTAGTACCACCACCACCTAAACCTACTACTTTAATTTTTGCGAATCTTTGAACATCTGGTTTGATTAACATATTTGTTTAAATTTATCTTTACTTATTGCGCCGATTGTATCAGCAATAATCGAACTTGTCGAGACCTGTAGGGCAACAAAAAAGGCACTCATCTAAGTTGAGTTTTATGGCAGAAATGACTTGAGCAGATTAGTCACTTTATTCGATATCGCTTTAATTGGCAAGCCCTTACCTAAAACCGGTAGATTTAACTCTTGGGCTGAACCACCGCTACGTATGC
>CAYTXH010000013.1:0-18943 GCA_964441115.1 uncultured Gammaproteobacteria bacterium
TTATTAACACTGGGACCACTGGTTTCGACAATCGATTACAGATGTATTTACAGTTAATTGATCCCACTACCGTAGCGAATACTGGTCCAAATTTAGCTGCGATATCACAACTAGCCCCTGCGCCAATGCCAATTGTAGCTGAACCGAGCTTAAATCAAACAGTCGTACCCATGCCTCCTCAACCAAAACCAGCGCCACAACCAATAGCACCACCCCCTCCTCCACCGCCAATTCAACCAAGGCCTCAACCAAGACCACTCATGGCGCAACCGGTTGCTCCGCCAAAGTTAAATCCGAATTTACCACCAGTACCAAGACCTGCAATGACACCACCGCCAGTTGCTCCTCGACCACAGATGCCTCCTCCACCCCCTCCTGTGGCGAAACCAGCACCAAGTGTTGGGAATGCTAGAACTGAATATGCACCTATTAGTAATCAAGCTCAAACGAATACAGCGACTGCTCATTTTATGACTCCAGTAATAAGTACTCAACCAGTTCCTCCCTTGCCCTCTAAGCCTATTCCTCAAGTCCAAAAAGCCCCTCCAATGCCAGTTGCACCTCCTCCGTCGATAATTACTGCTCCAACACAACCAGTAGCTCCTATGCCTAAAATCGCGACTCCTATCCTGCCGGTTCAGCCGCCTGTTTCATTTCCGACTCCACCACCTCCTGCGCCTGCTCAACCTATCCCAGTCATGCAGCCAACTATACCTGTAGCAGCTGTTGATCAAAACCAAATGGCAAATCAGACAGTTATTCCAAGTAATGATCTAAAGTTCGAATCAAAAGATATTCAAGCTACACCAAGTTTGCAATTCGCTAATACGGGTGATGCTAATTTAGGACAAATCGTTAAATTTGCTAAAGAAGCCCAAGTAATTCATAGCGAAATATTAGAGGTGGAGAAAGAGATGCAAGATATTAAAAACCAAGCCCTGGTTAATCCCACGGCGGATAAAAATAAAATTGCCCGTGATTATCAGACCGCAGCTCAAAAGTTACAAAAATTAACTAATGAAGAAACAACAGTTTCGCGAGAATTAGCTAGTTTATCAAAATCACCAACTGCCGCTGCTCAGCCAAACGTTAAAGTCGTTAAAGCAGAGACCGAACCGACTGAACGGTTTGTAGTACTAACAACAACACCAAATATTATTAATGGAATTGTCACTGATACTATGGGAAATTACTTAGATGGAGTTATTGTTGTGACTCATGATAAAGATGGATTACCGGTACGTGCTTTGAAGACTAATAAGTTAGGTCAGTTCCTCGCAGCCACACCCTTAGGAAATGGGATTTATACCTTGAGTTTGGAAAAGGATAGCTTGAGTTTCGATGTTCTGCAAATTGATTTGGATGGTTCAGTATTACCACCCATCAAAATTTCCGCCAAGAAAGGAGTGCCTGTCGCCTAATGGAATCCACCCAAGACTACATGCCGATTGTCGATGTGATTGATGATATTGCCTTACTAAGTAATGGCAATTTAGCTATAGTAATTGAAACATCCGCAGTTAACTTTGGTTTATTAAGTGCCGAAGAACAATATGCCATTATCGGGGCCTTTGCTGGTTTATTAAATTCTTTATCTTTTAGTATTCAAATCGTGATTAGATCTAAAAGATTAGATATTAGTGATTATCTAAAGCTGTTAGATAAGGCTTATCAAAAACAAACTAATCCCCTACTCCAGAATATGATGCTGCGGTATCGACGATTCATTGAATCTACAGTTCGTGAGAATGAAGTCTTAGATAAACAGTTTTATGTGGCGATCTCAATCTCGCCTATGGAGTTAGGATTAGGCTATACCTCCCGCCCAGATATTCAAAAAGCCAAGACATTATTGCTGCCGAGGAGAGATCATATTATGCGACAGTTAGCAAGAATTGGGCTAAAATCGAGCCACTTAAATCATAAACAGTTGGTTCAGTTATTCTATGATTTATATAATTTCGATCCAACTAAACCCGTGGAGGAAACCATGGCTCAAAAGCCAGCAGCTACTGCTCAGACAGTCGCCCCAACGCCAGTTGCGCCTCGACCACAGATGCATCCTCTACAACCTCAGGTGCAAACACCGCCAGTAATGAATCCCCAAGCACAAAACGTTCAGTATCAGGGACCTCAGCCACGTGTGGCAACGATGCCAATGACAGCACAAGCTGCCCCTCAGCCAATGCAGCCACAACCGATGCGGCAAGTTAGCCAACAACCTGTTTATAATCAGCCAAATCCACAAATGAATCGACCAGTTCGAGGATCCAATCCGTTCGTGGTGGAAGAGTTGCATGATGATTATGGGACAGGAGCTCGCGGTTAACTATGGGATTATTCAAAAAATCTACTGATAAAAAGTCTCCAACAACTACTAAACCGGTGGATACTAAGGTTGCTCAAAAACCAACAATAACCGCTAAAAATCAGGTTACGAATAATACAAGTCAGGGACTAAGCTTTTTAGATGCCGTTTCCCCTTCCGAGGTTGAGGTCGATTTCTCTAGCATCAGAATTAACAATCAATTATATCGAAGCTTTTTTGTTTCAGGATATCCTAGATATATTGAGCCCAATTGGTTAGAACCTTTAATTTCATTTGATCATTCATTAAATGTATCAATGTTTATTTACCCCTCAACATCTAAGGGTGTTTTAGATGATTTGAAACATAAAATTGCCGAGATGGAGGCCACTATCCAAACTGATTTAGAGCGTGGCCGAGAAGTAGATCCAGCAGTTCAAGTAGCTTTGGATGATGCAAGGGCATTGCAAGAACAGTTAGTAAAAGGTGCTGAGAGGTTTTTCCAATTCGGTTTATATATTACTGTTCCAGCCTCAAATAAAGAAGATTTAGACAATGTTTCAAAATTAGTTGAGTCCACGTTGGGATCATTATCAATTACTGCTCACCCGCTAATGCTACAGATGGAAGAGGGTTTCAAAAACACTTTGCCCTTAAGTGAGGATGTTCTGAAATTAAACCACAACATGGATACAACCTCACTAGCCACAACTTTTCCATTTACTTCTTCGGAACTAACTTCAAATCAAGGAATTATGTATGGGATTAACGTCCATAATGATTCATTAATTATTTTTGATCGGTTTTCACTAGAGAATGCTAATTCGGTAATTTTTGCCAAATCTGGTTCAGGAAAATCTTATTTCGTCAAACTTGAAGCCTTAAGATCAATGATGTTTGGCGCAGAGATTATCGTTATAGATCCAGAGCAAGAATATTATGATTTATGCCAAGCAGTGGGAGGAAATTATGTGGATTTCTCGACAACTTCTCCAGTAAACATCAATCCGTTTGATATGTCGCAAATTGCCAATAGCACCGAAAATGAGTTGAGTCGAAAAATTTTAACTTTAACTGGATTTTTAAAATTGGTGTTGGGGACACTCGATGCTGGACAAGCAGCTATTTTAGATCGAGCGATCAGCACCACATATCGGATGAAAGGAATCACTCAAGATCCAGCCACTCAGCGAAGCACTCCTCCACTGATGGAAGATTTATATAAAGTATTAGCTGGTATGGAAGAGCCACAGGCAGCAGAGTTAGCATTTAGGTTGGAACGCTTTGTTCGTGGATCTCTGTCCGGCATCTTCTCTGGTCATTCCAATATTCAATTAGATAATCAATTCACGGTCTTTTCAGTTCGAGACTTGGCGGATCAACTTCGACCTTTAGCGATGTATCTGATCTTAGATTACGTTTGGACTAAAATTCGCAGTTCATTAAAAAGACGGATTTTAATTGTTGATGAGGCTTGGTACATGATGAAGAACGAAGATTCAGCTAACTTTTTAACAGAAATGGCGAAGAGAGCTCGCAAATACTTTTTGGGTGTAACGACCATTACCCAAGATGTGGAAGATTTCTTAGCTGGAGAGAGAGGTAAAGAAATTATCTCTAATTCTTCAATTCAAATTTTATTAAAACAAGCTCCGTCCTCAATCGATAAGATTGGGCAAACTTTTAATTTATCTGAGGGAGAGAAACGGTTATTGTTATCTGCAGGTGTTGGACAGGGATTATTCTTTGCTGGGCCAACACACGTGGCGATGAGAGTGGTAGCTTCGCCAGAAGAGCATCAATTAATTACCTCCAACCCTCAAGAATTACTAGCTCGACAATCTCAAGAAACTCCTCCGGCAACTGGTGTGTTTTAATAAATCATTAACGAGACGGAGCGATGTCGACTGAGATAAGATAAACCTATGCCACTGCCACAACCAAGAGAGATCCACCAATTAAGAGAGTTATTTAGAAAAGCTAAATCCTATGCTCAAAATGATACTTTGGGATCTCAAACCGGAGAAGAATCTCGAGAAGATCTCTATGCCAATCTTTCAGCACAAGTAAAACGTTTTGAAACCTTAATTTATTCCACATCCTCCCCTGACTCACATAAAATATTCCATTTTTGGGCGACAGATAGATTTAGCAAATCAACAGCTGGTGATTTCTATGGATGGATGGAAGCAAATAGCCAGAGAGATGTTTTATTAATCCTTTTCTTAAATCCGAGAGTAAAAGACGAGTCATTTTTGGAAGCTTTAAATCAAGTCGAGATTACCAAGTTGCCTCCACCGGAGATTTTAGCTGAGTATCAAAAGAGTCTCACCACGACTCCCGATCAGTCACAAACTACTAAAGCAGTAACTAAACCTACTACTCATGCAGCACCTGTCTCCAGTGGTGGGAGTCATCCGTTGTCTGTTCAGGAGAATCTCCCAGTAGCAGAAACACCTCAAGAAGGTGTGGTTGAAGAAGTGGGAGTCCCAGTTGTAGCCAGCATCCCCTCTTCGATGCCAACTCCAACTTTTAATGAAGATATGTTTGATGACATGGCTGGATCAGCTGGGTCTTTTTCCGGAAGTTTACCGAATTTAGGACCAGTAGTTCGACCATCTTTGGGAGATAATATTCAATCGGCGATTAATAGTTTTAAAGATCCAGAGAGTCCGTTTGGAGATGTGGCAAGTTCTGTGAGAAGAGGGGCTGAGGGTTTAGGATCACAAGCTCAGATTGGTGCCAAAAAGTTAATGGCGCGCGCTCCGGAGAGAATTGGGAGAGGGTTGAGTGAAGCTTTTCCAGGAATATTCAGCTCAAATCCATTAGGAACGGCTATAGGGAAGTCTGTCGGAAAGAAGTTAGCACAAGGAGCAGCTGGACAAATAGCTAAAAAGGGTCTCAGCGCTTTAGCAGGCAATGCCCTCGTGCCGGGTGCTGGAACGTTGTTAGCATTTCTCCCGATTCCATGGGGAAAGATTGTAATTGGAATTGGGGTCGCTTTGTTATTACTTTTAGTCGGACCTTTAGCGGCAGTAACTAATTTAACTCAACCGCGATTGATGGGTGAATTTCTTGGCACATATTCCATGGCAGAAGCTTCAACTGGAGAGACTCCAACTACCACCCCGGGTGGGGGAAGTTGTCCAACTCCGGAGGCAATTAAAGCTAATAGACAAAGCCCTCAAACCTGTAAATATTTCGGCTTAGGAGTAGATCTATTTAATACCAGCATTAGTAGCAGTGCGATTGAAACTTATGTCAGCAAATATAGCCCAACGTTTATAAAAGCCGGTAAGGGCGATCTGGCTGAGTTTAGAAAACGAGTTGATTACATTGTTCAGGCATCAAAAACTGCAGGACTAAATCCAGTGCTATTTTTAGGATACTGGAAAACTGAGTCGTTATTTGGAACTGTTAGCACGCGTGAATTAGGTTGTGTTGGCGATAATTTTAACGAGCAGGTTGATTGCGCTCTAGGAATTAATGCCTTTTCTGATCCAGTAAAAAATCCGATCGCTAACTGTGCGAGAAGCAAAGATGCTGAAAGTGTGGCCTGTAAAACATTGAAGGGTATTCGAAACAAGCCCTTCTTAGATCCTCAAAATCCGATTAGTTATCCAATTAAAACATTTGATGATTTTGCTGAAGCTCACGGATCAAGAGCTCCAGAGTTAGATGGTGGGGCAACTAATAATAATTGCGTAGCTACTTATAACAGTCTAGTTGAAGTCGCAATTGAACTGAATGCCTGTCAGGTGGGCGGAGCGCAAGTGTCCGCACCAGCAGCTAGCAGTGACAAACAACAGTTGAAGAATGATATCTTGGCCAAATTTGGAGTCGATATGGATTTGAGTTTTAGTTATGAATATCTGAAATGGACTTGGGAGAAATTATGGAATGTTTCGAATAGTAAGTTTTTAACTTTAGTTCGAGGAGAATCCAATAAAATTATTACCATTGCCAGATCTGATGGCTCATATAATCAGCAGGTCAGTTGTACTCAAATTAATATGAGTGGTGCTAGTTCAGCTGGTAGCCTCTATCCGGAGTCATTGTTTAAAGTTGTTTTGATCCATGAGCTGGCGCATATAATTGAAAACTGTCATCCAGCGGCTAATAAAAATCGTTTGCAACAAATAATTGATCAAGAGGGATATTTAACATCGTATTCGAAAAATGCAGCGGCTTGTGCAGTGACCAGAAGTAATCCGTTAAATGAAAATTATGCAGAGACAGTTTCTTACTACCTAAATCCTGAATATCCAGAACAAGATATTGGTTTGTGTCCAAGTTTCAAACCGGTAGATAATCTCAACCCATATAAAAGAAATGTGCCACTTCATACCCAATTTGCTCAAGAATTATTGGGAGTCGGAGCTACTCAACCACCAGGAAGCACAACTTCACCAATAGCTAATTTTAGTTGCCCCGTTCGAGGTGGTGGCAAAAACAGAACCCCATCATTCCAAAAAGATAGTGTTAATGGT
The DNA here is from genome assembly GCA_964441115.1 of uncultured Gammaproteobacteria bacterium. GTDB lineage: Bacteria > Patescibacteriota > Microgenomatia > Daviesbacterales > UBA10151 > CAYTXH01. The sequence goes on from CAYTXH010000013.1 coordinate 6,799, forward strand.
CATTGCGGATCGGCATATAACTCTCAGTTAACAGATCAGGCCGATCGCTGTGTTGGCAACACTCGCCGTGGTAAATCAATTGATATTGAAACGGGTGGGCCTAATGGCAAAGTAGTGGAGTTACCAACTATCGATGGAAAATCTGTGACATGGCGATACTTATCAACTTTTGCCCTTCAGGGTAAAGATTGTTTTGCCGGAGAAATTGTTGAAACCGGTGTTGGTGAAGGCTGTGGGGTCGGATTAGTTTTCAAGACTGATTTAGCGAATGGTCAAAACTGGGTATTACATTTACTACACATGCAGCAAACCTCATTAACATTAAATCAATCCTATCCGTCGGGAACTGCCGTCGGTAATTCTCAGGCAATTCATGTTCATATTAGCTTGGGACAAAATATTCAAGACCCAATGAGTCAAGCTGAAAGTGGTTGGAAGTCAGTAGATCAGGAGTTAAATGTATGCAACAGCCGTTAATCAACCGAATTTTCCAGCCAAAAATATTAATAATAATTGTTTTAGCTATTTTATTACTATTGTTTGTTGGTATAAAACTGTCCGATACTCCACAAACAACAGATCAGAGCCCTTCCCCTCAACCTACACCCAAAACACAGAGCTATTTTGATATTGACCAAAAATCTCTGCCTAAAATCATCAACACCCAGCAGTTATCTGCTAGTCAAAGTGCTAGTTTAACCTGGCAGTTTTTATTTACAGATCACCAGTTTGAGACAGAGTTGCCAGTTTATAGATGGGAAAATGAACAATTAACTTTAACTGAAGCGGAAGTGATCGCTAAAAAGTTGAGGTTGAGCGGACAACCACTTCGTGATGGAGAGAAATTAACATGGACTTCAGAAGACGAACAACAAGTATTAACTGTTAAATTAATTGATGGGGAATGGGTGTACCAAGATTTTAGACAAAGCTTCCCTGAAGATTTTACTGAGAACAGCAGGATGTTTGTAACCGAGGAAGAGGTCAAAAGAATTGCAACTGATTTTATATTTAAATATGGTTTTTATGACTATATATTGTCGACATACCAACCAATTAAATGTTTTAGCGGCCAACATCATCCTTATGCGGTTGAAGATATTACCCAAGCGGAGATCTGCGAGGTTCAATTAAATCGCGATTTGAATGGTTACTTAGTTTACAACAATAATGGAAATTTAAGTGGCGGTGTCGCTGAAGTTAATCAATTTCAGAAGGTTCAGAGATTAAGCTTAGTTTACCCTCAGGTCCAACAATCAAATCAATTAGCTTCTATTTCGGATCTAGAAACAGCCAAACAACAGATCCGGTTAGGAAATGGACAATTAATTCTAAGCAATTCACAAATACCATTAAACAATCAATCTACAGCTAAAATAACTAAAGCCAGCCTAGGATATCTAGATGCTGTTAATAATAACTTGTTATTACCAGTATGGGTTTTTGAAGGAACTATTGAGAATAAGCAATTAAATAGCCGGCTAATGATTCTGCTCCCAGCGATAAAAGAATAGCTGACGAATCGATTGTTTTAGGGTAGTATAAAGTCATGTTCAATTTAGATCGAAATAAAATAATCGCAATTGTTGGAGCTATTGGATTACTCTTAATTGCCATTTTTCAGATGGGTTTTTATAAAAAGTCGGATCAAACGATTGAGACCCCTGCCCCCTCAGTAATTAGCCAACCTGCTCCAGTTTCAACAAATCCAAGTCAATTAGAAAACGCGGTTGTTCTACCAACTCAAGAAATTTCTATTACTTTTAATCACCCATTGTTTAATTTGCCCGAAATTCGCTGGAAGCTCGATCCCAGCGTGGAGATGGATGTAAAAATTAGCGATGACCGAAAAACTGTCTACTTTAAACCCAAAGATGCCTACTCAGTTGGCTCAGGATATAGCCTACATATCGGCAAAGAAACAAAGTTTGAGAGTGAACAACGCTTAGCGGATGATGCCATCTGGCATTTTAGAACAATTGAATACCGAGGGATTTAAGCCAAACGTACCGGCATAATGACATATTCTAATCCAGCTTCTTTAATTGGCTTAATTAGAGCTGGTGACAAACTACCTGAGAATTGAATAAAAACTTGATCTCCAGGGCACGCCGATAAACTTTCAATCAAGAACCGACTATTAAAAGCTACTGTTAGCTCATTACCTTCAACTGTAGCTTCAATTTGAGTTTCTTGCCCACCTAATTCTTTGGCTTCTGAAGTTAATTTTAGACCCTCGGATGAACAGGTAATCCGGATAATATTGGAATTATCTCTAGCAAAAACTGATGCCAATTTAACAGCTTTTAAAAGATCTCCCCTGTCGACAGTAGCTGTAGATTCAAAGGTAGTGGGAACAATCCGTTCCCAATTTGGAAATTGACCTTCAATTAAACGAGAACTTAGCTGAGTATCGCCAATTTTAAAAACAATCTGATTTTGCCCTTCCGAGGTGGCGATCTCTAAAGTGGCATCGGTTTTTTCTTCTGAAATCAAGCGAACAACCTCTTCGAAAGTTCGGCGGGGAATTAAAACATCTAAGTCTGTGCTTTGATCAACAGGTAAGGTTTTATGTGACAAACGAAAACCATCGGTGGCGACTAATTCTAGGGTCGATTTTTTAAGCTGAGTCAAAATACCCGTTAAAATGGGGCGACCATCATCAGAAGCTGCCGCAAAAGTAATTTCAGGCAAGGCTTGTTGAAGAACTTTTGGATTAATACTAATACCGCCTTCACTAGCTAAAGGAATATTTGGAAACTCAGTGGCTGGGATACCGTTTAAGCTAGCTTTGAATTTTTTAGTACTTATATGAATTTGGGCATCACTAGCCTCTAATGTAACAGTCTCGCCAGATAACGAAGCGATAACCTCAACCAAAGTCTTAGCTGGGATAGTAACAGCACCGGGCTCAGAGATCTCAGCTTTTAAAGTTTTGATAACGCCGATTTCTAAATTAGTGCTAGAGAGAACTAACTGATTGTCCTCCGCTTGAATTAAAACATTTGCTAACACAGGAAGAGTCGAACGAATACCTACAGAGCGAGAGACGCTTTGTAAGGCTGGTAGTAAATCGGCTTGAGGAACTGTCAATCGCATCTTGGCAGAATAATAATAGGTTATAGGAAAATTGTAAATGGGAGATAGTATTTGCTATCGATTGTTCTTGTCGACAAAGTGTTGAATTTCCTGTTCGGAGATTTTAATTAAGCGAAAATGGACCATGCCTCGAGAAATCAGCTGCTGAATATGTTTCTCCTCTTCAGATAAATTATGTGTGGCTCCGCTTTTGACCTCAATAAAATCAATTCGTTGATTATTCTTAATGCCAATAAAATCAATTGGCTGCCCTAACGGGATAATTCGGTCGTAATCATAGCGCAGCTCAGCATAAGTCAGCAACTCGGCCATCTTGCCTTTTTGGGGATTAATTGAGCCTTGTATGGTTTGTAAAACTCGTTGGGGAAGATTATCTACTTGGCGGTATAAATCAATAAAATCTTGGGGGACATCTGATTGTGGTTTTCGATTATGTAATCGTCCAATGAGATAGGCAATGAGAATTGCTCCTAATATTAATCCGATAATTGGCAGGTTTATATCAGTCATTAGCTCCTCTATTATAACTTATCCACATGTTAGAAAGTTTATAAAACAAGATATATATAATAAGTATCAGTATATATAGAGGGTGTTGATAAGTTAATAAATGTGGCGAAATGAATTCAAGTTTCGGGACTGTTTCGTGTAGAAAAGTGGCTATTTTTTCGTGGAAAAGTCGGTGGATAACTTTGTGGATAATGTGGATAACTCTAGTGGAAAAGTGGTTTTTTAATTAATTGCAGCCTGTTTTACCTCACTAACGAGACGATTAATTTCACGGTCTCTAGTTAGAGCTTGGCGAATTTTTTCAATCCCGTGCAAAATAGTAGTATGATCACGCCCTCCAAGGATTTCCCCGACTCTTTCCATGGGTAAATGACAGTCTTCATAAAGTAAATACATAGCTATTTGACGTGGTAAGACAAATTCTTTTTGTCGGCGTGGGCCAATTAGATCAGCCATTCGCAGATTAAAGTACTGATTAATTGTGGATAACACTCGTTTATGATCTAAATCAACGGATTTAACTTGTTGTTTGCCTAGGAATTGTTGGATAAATTCAGGGGTTGGTTCTTGTTGTGTAAGTTTGAGCATCTGAAGGATTGAAATTAACTTGCCTTCCAGCTCTCGAGTATTAGATTCAATTGATTCAGCAATCAATTTAAGATATTCCTCGGGCAAAGCCTCTCCCCTCTCTTGAAGTTTAGCTTTTAAAATAGCGACGCGGGTGTCAAAGTCGGGAAGTTGAATGTCTACCATTAAGCCACCTTGAAAACGAGAAAGTAATCGAGATTCCAATTTTTGCATCTCGGTAGGTGGCCGGTCAGAAGTTAAAATAATCTGGGCGTTTTTAGTGGATAACTCGTTATAAGTGTGGAAAAACTCTTCTTGGGTGGAGTCCTTACCGGCGATAAATTGGATATCGTCTATTAATAATAAAGAACAGTCGCGGTAGCGTTTACGAAATTGGGTAGTGGTTCGATTCTGGATTGAATCAACGAAATCATTCATAAAACGTTCGCTGGTGGCATAGATTAATTTAGTATTAGGATTTTTCTGGATAATACGATTGCCAATGGCATGCATCAAGTGTGTTTTTCCGACGCCTGATGGTCCATAGATGAAAAGTGGATTGTAAGTAGTTCCGGGATTTTGAACAACAGCTTGAGCAGCAGCATATGCTAAGTTATTAGTAAAACCGACCACAAAGTTTTCAATCGTGTATTTAGGGTTGAGTCCTGTTTGAACTGGGGGAGGTCCGGCATTTTCTAGTTGAAAATAATCTTCTTCTTCAATGATTTGAGTAGAAGTTTTAGCAAACTGACCGGGATCAACTAAAAACTCTAAATGATAGTCAAGATTAGTCACTTGCTTAAGTGATTGAAGAATCAGATTTTGATATCGAGAAATTAGCTGTGTTTTGATAAAAGCTGATTGAACGATTAATTTACAGTTTATTTGATCAATAGCTTCCAGTTTAACTGGAGAGAACCACGCTTTATAGTTATGCGGGGATAACTCAGTTTTTATTAAATCTAGTGTTTTCTGCCAAATAATTGTTTGATCCATAATGAAAAAGCTAGTCATTAGCCCAACTAGCTGAGGGTGGCAGGCGAAGTTAGGCAATGTTAGTGGAAAAGTTATCCACAGTAAAGAATACTCAAATGTTTACAACTAGATCAACATTGAGTGAAATTAGCTTATAACTAGACGGTAGGCTCGAAGGTGTGATATACTCAGCTCATGTCAACTAAAAGAACATATCAACCAAAGAAATTAAAACGAATTCGCAAACACGGATTCTTAGCACGTATGGCTACTCCCGGTGGTCAAAAAGTATTAAAGCGTCGACGAGCTCGAGGTAATGCGAGCTTAACAATCTAAGATGTTTCCCCGAGCTGCACGGCTCAATATTAATCAATCTTTCCAGTGGGTCATTAAAGGTCAGCGATTTCAAACAGCAGCTTTACGGTTATGGTGGCGATCTGGAGAAAACAATCAGGCGTTGGTGGGAGTGGCTCTCTCAAAAAAAGATTTTAAACGGTCGGTAGATCGTAATCGCGCCAAAAGATTGGTTTTTGCCGCGGTAATGTCAGTATATCCGAAGTTGCCAAAAGGCATAAATTTAGTTATTATGCCGAATGCTAAGGTGCTGACTGATCGATTTGATGATCTGAAGCAACAACTAGAAAATGTTAAAGGTTTGTATTTGGCTAATTAACTTTTATCAGCGCTGGTTATCATTTGATACTGGCTTATTAAGGGTTTTGACGCCGACGGGTGCTTGTTCTCAGCAGCCTCGCTGTTCGGAATATACTAAGCAAATGTTGATTAAACACGGTATAGTTAAAGGTGTTGGGTTAGGTTTTTGGAGATTTATTCGTTGTTGGTAATAAAATATGGAAATTTTTGGAAATATCTTTAATACAGTCTTTTTTGCTCCGATTGTCAATTTATTGGTGTTTATTTGGAGATTATTAGAAGCTTCGAATATTCCTGGATCTATTGGTTGGTCGATTATCGGTTTAACAATTGTTATTCGGGCTTTAGTTTGGCCATTCATGGCTGCTCAACTGAAATCTGCTCAAAAAATGCAGCAGTTAAAGCCTCATATGGATGCTTTAAAGAAGAAACACGACAAAGATAAGCAGGCTTTGGCTTTAGCGCAAGCAGCTTTGTTTAAAGAACACAATTACAATCCTGCTGCTGGTTGTGTGCCAGCATTGATGCAAATCCCAGTTTTTATCGCTTTATATAATGCCATTTCTTCTTTGTTTAATAATCAAGCAGGGTTAGATCATATCAATTACTTCTTATATAACCAGGCTTGGAGATTAACTGAATCACCAGATCCATATTGGTTAGGTCTTAATTTAGCTGTTAAACCGATGGACTCATGGAATAGTGTTTGGGTAGCGGCGATCTTAATTCCGGTAATTACTGGGGCTTTGCAGTTTATTCAATCTAAGATGATGATGCCGGTAACAGAGAAGAATGCAGTAATCCCTACTGTTAAAGGTCAGAAAAAAGAAGAGCCATCTACTGAAGAAACAATGGCGACTGTTCAGTCTCAGATGGTGTTTATTATGCCAGTGATGATTGGTTACTTTGCTTACACTTTCCCAATAGGTTTAGCCTTGTATTGGAATATGTTCTCAATATTAGGAATTTATCAGCAATATATGATAGGTGGTTGGGGTGGTTTACGTCCTTGGTTAGAGAAAGCAAAATTGGTAAAATAAGAGGTAGTGATTTAGTAGCTTGAAAAGCTATAAGGTTTATGACAAAATCTGCTTGTTTGGAAATAGTAAAATGTTAGAAGCAAAAGTTTCAGAAATTTTAGAAAATATATTAAGTTTATTATCCCTTGAGGGATCTTTTGAAGTGGAAGAAAGAGAAGATGGAATCTTCGTCTCAATTGAAACAGAAGAAGCAGGTAAATTAATCGGACATCAAGGTGAAACTCTTACTGCGTTACAACTAATCGTTAATTTAATTTTAAGTCGACAAGTTGAGGAATCTAAAAGAGTTATTATAGATATCGCTGATTGGAAACAAGGTAAAGAAGAAGAACTTACTCAAAGAGCCAAGAGATGGGCTGAACAAGTGATTGCTGATCAGGAGCCAATGGAATTAATGCCAATGCCTGCATGGCAACGAAGAATTGTTCATATGACAATTCAAGAAACTGAAGGGGTAGATTCTGAAAGTGTTGGTGAAGGTCCAGATCGTCATTTAGTAATTAAACCCGTTAAATAGTCCTCTAAAATCCTGTCCCGATTAATGTGATAAATGAGATACGCAAGCTATTTCTAAATATTAATTCTTTAGAGCAGTTAATGCTCGTTTTCTTGTTTTTAACTCTTCCCTCACAAGTCGGAAAACATTTTTGGCCCGATTTTGCCAGTATTTTTTCATTACGAGTTGATTATTTCTCACCAACGATATATTTGTGGGATTTACTACTAGTTGGGTTATTAATTATGTGGTCTTTCAGACAGGTAAAGATTAATCAGTGGGGGTTAAGCTTATGGTTGGTTTATTTGCTATCTCAAATATTATCTTTAATTTTTACAAAAAATTTAGAAATTGGGTTAGTCAGATTAGAACAACTAGTTTTAATGGGAGGGTTTGGGGTTTATCTTGCCTCTCAAGATTGGTCAAAATTAAAACCGGCGATGGTTCTAGGGCTAACACTTGGCTTGTTGTTACAAGCGGTGCTGTCCATTTACCAATTTGGGACAGGTCAGACTTTGGGTTGGTGGTGGATAGGTGAAAGAAGTTTTAATTTAAATACAACTGGGATAGCTACTTTTAATTGGTATGGACAAGTTTTTTTAAGACCGTATGGATCTTTCCCGCATCCGAATGTATTAGCTGGGGTGTCTTTATTAATGTTGCTGGCGCTGGTTTTAGCTGAGGGTCGTCGGTGGTGGGTTTTAGGGATAACTAGCATGATTGTTTTATTAACATTTTCCCGGACTGCAATTATGGCGTTAATCGGGTTGTCGGTGGTTTTATGGAATGGAGTAAATCGCTGGTTAATAGGATTGTTAATTATCGCCTCTCCTCTATTATTAGTTCGGTTTTGGTCGGCTTTGAATTTTGATTATCTATCATGGTTAAGAAGAAATGAACTAGCTGAAGCCGCTCAGCTTATTTGGATGAATAATCTTTGGTTTGGGGTAGGTCTTAATAGTTTTATTGTTGAAATGGCAAATAATCAATTAATCTCTGGTGCGAATCGTTTTCTACAACCAGTTCATAATATTGGATGGTTGCTTTTGGTGGAAACTGGAATAGTCGGATTGTTAGGGTTTGGAATAATGGTTGGTGGTGTTTTATTTAAACTATGGAGATATCGCAGCAATAAATTAGTGTTTATATTATGGTGTGGCTGGTTAACTATTGCTTGGGTTGGCTTATTGGATCATTATTGGTTAACTTTGGCTCAGGGACAGCGGATGCTGTGGTGTTGGTGGGGTTTGAGTTTGGCTATAATAGTAAAGATATCCGATGAAAATTATAAAAAAAGTAATTAATCAAACTAGTTGGCAACTATTAGCTAAAATAATTAGTTCAATTTCGACATTAGCTGTTTTATCAATTATCAGCCGACAGTATGGGGTTGATGGAGTCGGATTATATACTTTGGCGCTGACTTATCTAGCTGTTTTTTATTTGCTAGCTGATTTAGGGTTGAATGGCCATGTTTTGGCTGATTTAGAATTAAATCCAAAACTGGCAGAACAGTTATGGCGATTTAGAGTTGTTTGGGGTTTGGCGTTGATTGGTATAGCCAACATATTAGTCTGGTTTATCCCTGGTTTTGGGGTAACTTTATGGTTGCCAGTACTGGCTGGTAGTTTTAGTATTTTAGGGTCGGCAATTAATAATAGTTGTAATTTATGGTTTCAAAAACGATTAACCTATCAGTTTTCTAGTAGTCCAGTAATTTTTTCTGCTTTAGTAATGCTTCCATTATATTGGTTGTATGGATATTTAAAGTTGCCCATTGAGTCTTTAACAGTTTTAGTAAGCTTTAGCTGGTTATTAATCGGGTTAGTTAGTTTGATTAATGTTAGGCGTTCAGCAAATTGGCGATTAGGAGGTGTTGAGTGGGGTGTTATCAAGAATATCTTAATAACTGCGTGGCCGATGACCGCAACATTGGTTGTTAATGTGATTTATTTTCGAGTTGATGTCTTTTTCTTAAACCATTTTCATACCCTAACAGAGGTTGGTGTTTATAATTTAGCATTTCAATTTTTCCAAAACGCTTTAGTTTTACCGACTTTTGTAATGAATAGTTACTATCCCCTTCTCTTACATCGATACCAACAAACTAAAGTGTTATTAAATAGTGAGTGGTTAAAAGCGATGGGTTTGTTAGTGGCAATTGGTGTGGCAGGTTTAGTAGTTACGTTTTTAGTAAGTGACGTATTGATTCTATTGGTATCCGGCTTAGAAAATGATTCAGCAACGGTTTTAAAAATTCTTAGTTTAAGCTTTCCGGCTTTTTTTGGTTCAGCATTAGCCATGTGGACGATGGTTTTGTTGAAAAAATATAAAACTATGTTGTTAATTTATGTGATTGGTCTGGCGATTAATATAGCTTTAAACGGTTTCTTTATTCCTCAGTATTCTTATTGGGCAGCTAGCTGGGTAACAGTGGGTGGCGAGTACTTGATTCTAGTCCTTCAACTGCTTATTATTTACAGCACTGCTAGAAAGCAGTCTTAAATATGCATTTAATAATAAATACTGATGGTGCTTCAAGAGGCAATCCGGGTCCGGCTTCATATGGATTTGTAATTCAAGTTAAAGATGGTCCGATTATGCATCAGGAAGGAAAAGTACTGGGAATTACTACTAATAATGTTGCAGAGTATTCAGGGATTTTAGCAGCGTTAACTTATGTGAAAGATTATTATAGCGCTAAAGGGCCACATCAAATTGAAATAGTTTGTGATTCACAGTTGGCAGCTAAGCAATTGTCTGGTGAGTACAAACTTAAAAATCCTGGTTTAAAGGTAATTTTTGATCAGATTAAAATTATCGAAATGGAAATTGGTTTAGTAACGTATCGAAATGTTCCTCGTGAAGAAAATTTTATAGCTGATCGGTTAGCAAATCTAGCTTTAGATGCCAAATAAAAATGACTGAGTCTCGACTGTATTGGCAATTCCTCAAAACATATAAAGTTTATTTATTAAGTGGATGGATAATTGGTTTGTTATTGGCGATTATTTGGTGGTGGTCACAACCATTAGTGACGATAAGTTCTTGGTACTATCTTCCAAAATATAGTGGTGAGGAGATGTCCAAAATATTAGTAGCTGATCAAATTGTTTTTGATTTAAGGCGGCAGATAAGTAGCGGGCAATTGGGAGATAGCTTTAGAGGAGAAATTTTGATTTATAAGCCAGCACCAATGGTGATAGAGGTTAAATACACTACGAATCAAAGTGTTGAAAGATTAACTGCTATTAGTCAACAGATTCAACAGTCACAACCAGTAGTAATGAGTGGTCAAATAACTAAATATAATCAGTTAACAAATAATCATTGGTTGGGTTTTAGTTTTATATTAATGGGCGGTTTATTGGGAATAGCTATTTCTTTACTAAAATCTTACTGGCGAAACTACTGATTTGACTTGATCTCTTTCACGTTACTGAGTACGATGAACATGTGGAGATAAATGCGGATAATATCAAGAATATAAAAAGCATTCCCGTTTCACGAAATCGTCCGGTGGCTTTTGTCGTGGGGGCCGCAGGCTTTTTAGGGTCTCATTTAGTAGACCGACTATTAGATAAGCATATCCAGGTGGTGGCAGTGGATGATTTGTCCAGCGGGAAGTTATTTAATTTAGATTTAGCAATTCGGAATCGAGATTTTCATTGGATCCAAAAAGAGATTTCTGAGGTAAATGATTTGGGTCTGTCTTTGCCAAGGGTCGATTATGCTTTTTGGTTAATTAATCCGAGTAGGTCAGAATCTGATTATTTGGAGCAATTAGAAGGATTTTTAACTTTTGTTAGTCAGTATAAAACTGCTAGTGAGAATGCTGGTAAATCAGTGAAAGGGGAAAGTAATTATCCACGGTTGGTTTTAGTGTCTTCAGTTGAGTTATACGGGAAAAAATTATCAAAGCGGGAAACGGTATTGAAGGCTGCAGAGATAGCTTTTGCCAAGTATGTGAAAAAACATGGTTTAAATGCACGGGTAGTTAGACTGGCTGAGGTGTTTGGTCCGCGAATGACTTGGAGATCTGAAGATCCAATGATCTCTTTACTCCGGTCTGCCGTTGAAGGTAAGTTGCAGCATGAAAATGCCAGCTTAGCTTTTAGTACTCGAGCTATTTATATTACTGACGCTGTGGAGTTGGTTTTAAAGAGTGTGTTAAATGGGTCAACTGCCCAAAAGATCTTTGATGGGGTATTAGCTCAGCCGTTAAAAGTAGCTGAAGTTAAACAAGCGCTACTAGATCCAAGATGGAACCGTGAGCAAGGTTTTGAATTTAGCGAGTTGCCTCCTTGGGTAACAGCAAATTATCCTAGAACTGTTAAAGAGTTATCATGGCAGACAAAAGCCGATTTGTTATTGGCAATGTCAGAGACTTTAAATTATTTTCGAGATAATCCGATTGATGAAGAAGTTGAGGAGGAGGTTCCAGAGAGAGTTTCTATTGCTGCAAGTAAACCATTTTTTGATAAAGAAATGTCAGTAAATCAGGATCAATTTGCTGAGGTTTCGACTCCTCCGGTTAAGAAAATTAATAAGAAGTTTTGGTCTAATTCAGTGTCTTCAGATGCTGCAAATCAGTGGGGTGGCCGGTTAATGGTTTTGGTGATGTTAGCAATTATCGGAGTTGGCTTGGTTTATCCAACAGTGGCATTGGGGGTTGGTGGGTTAATGATCAGGAATAGTTTAAAGGCGGCAACTATCGAGTTAGAACAAGGAGATTTTGAAGAAGCAACTAGACAAACAGGAACTGCTAAAACTTCGGTAACGGAGATAAGTCGAGCATTAGGGT
>CAYTXH010000013.1:18953-24637 GCA_964441115.1 uncultured Gammaproteobacteria bacterium
GGAATATTAGCCAAAATGGGGGTAATGAGTGATCAGTTTGAGCAAGCAGAGCAGTTAGTAGGGGTGGTCAAAGATGGAGTGATTGGGGCAGATACTGCGGTTTCGGGAGTTAGAACTTTATATCGTAGTGCCAGAATTATCTCGGGAGAGGATGCCAGTTCTCCAAATGAGGTTTATTCGCAGGCAAAGACTGAATTGCAAACGGCACGGTTAAGAATTACTAAGGTGATGTTGCAGTTGAGTGATCCGGAGATGTTGAAGCCCTTGCCAGTCGATTTGAAGAATCGAGCATTAGATTTAAGCCAGAAATTAGATTACTACTTAACTTTAGTAGAAAAGGCTGAGGCAATTGCGGCAATTATGCCAGAGGTGACAGGGGTTGATGGCAAGAGAAGTTATTTGTTGCTATTCCAAAATAATACTGAGTTAAGACCGACGGGTGGTTTTATTGGTTCTTATGGCCGAATTGATTTTGAAAATGGCCGAATTACTAAGGTTTTGGTCGATGATGTCTATAACCTTGATGGAAACTTAAAAGAGCAAATTACACCGCCTTTAGAGCTTCAAACCGATATGGGTCAAACTAACTGGTATTTGAGAGATTCAAATTGGGATCCAGATTTTCCCACTTCAGCTCGACAGGCTATTTTTTTCTATAACAAGGAGGCAGGTGAGAGAGTTAATGGGGTAATTGGTTTAACTTTATCAGGGTCTGCTAAATTGTTAGGGGCTTTAGGTGAGTTGAATTTGCCAGAGTACAACGAACAGGTAACTGGTGGGAATTTATTTGAAAGAGCGATTAGTCATTCAGAGACAAATTTTTTCCCTGGTTCTCAGGAAAAGCGTCAGTATTTAACTGCTTTACAAGGTCAGTTGTTTAATCGTTTGTTCTTTTTGTCGAATCAGAACTGGCCATCAATCATTCAAGCTTTGAATGAGTCGTTGAGTCAAAAGCAGTTAATGGTTTATTTAACAGATCCTTTGTTGTTTTCATATGTCAGTGCTCAGGGTTGGGGTGGAGTTATGCCTCGAGGAGCTGAAGCAGTGGAAGGGGAAACGAAAGATTTTGTAGCAGTGGTTGAAGCCAATGTTGGGGCTAATAAATCTAATTATTACTTAGATCGGTCTGTGAAGTTGGTAAGTAGTATTTCTCAAGATGAGGTGATGCAACACCAATTACAGATTAATTACCGAAATCGAAGTGAAAGTGAAGCATTTCCTCAGGGTAGCTATAAGAATAGATTACGGCTTTATTTGCCAGCTGGAGCAAAGGTTAATAAAGTGATGTTGGGGACGAACGATATTACTAGTTTAGTCACTCCATTTATGGATTATGGTCGTTCAGGGTTTTCAATGCCAATGGTTGTTTTGCCAAAGCAACAAGTCGATTTAGTAATCAATTATCAGTTGGGACAAAAGTTGAGTTTTAAGGATGGTTTAGTTAACTATCGCTTAGATGTTATTAAACAACCGGGAACTGAGAGAGATCCTTGGGTTTGGCAGTTTGATTATCCAACAAATATTCGGTTAGCTAACAACCCTGAAGGTAGTACTGTTGCCAACCAACAATTAGTTATCTCTACTAACTTAGTAGTTGATAGGTCTTTCTCCGTGATGTTGTCGAAGTAACTAATTTCTGTGGATAAGTTTTCCACGTCTAGCCGAATCATCTCCAAATTTGCGTCCCGTAGTGGCTATGATAGCCTCGATTTTTAAAAACTATATTTGCCGAAGTAGTCAAAGCGGGTTTTAAAACCCTGACGTGAAACTCCGAAGTACTGATAACTGTTTTTTGATTTTTGGTCTATAGCTTGCTGATTGAAGCAAAATATGGTACATTACCGAAGTTAAACAAAAAATATGGATAGACTTTCTTTAAAAGCAGATGAGAGAACAGTAACTGGAAAAGCCGTTAAGCGGTTACGCCGTGATGGTTTTATTCCAGCAAATGTTTATGGTAAAAAAATCGAAAGTGAATCAGTTTTAGTAAAAGTAGAAGATTTCCGAAAAGTTTTTGCTCAATCAGGTGAAACTGGATTAATTGATTTAAAGATAGGTGATGAGAAGACTAAACCAGTTTTAGTTCGAGATCTCCAATTTGATGCTCGACGCGGAGAATTACTTCATGTTGATTTTTACCAAGTTAACTTAAAACAAAAAGTTAAAGTTTATGTGCCAGTAGTTTTAATTGGTGATGAGCCAGAATCTGTACATTTGGGTGAGACTGTGGTTTTGAATCCTTTATCAGATATTGAAATTGAAGCTTTACCAGCTGATTTGTTAGATAAACTAGAAGTTGATATCTCTACTTTGAAAGAAATTGATGATTCTATTTTGGTCTCTGATTTGAAGATTGATGCGGAAAAAATTACTGTAGTAACAGCTCCTGAAGAAGTAGTTGCTAAGTTAGCTCCAGCTGTGACCCAAGAGATGCAAGAGTTATTAGAAGAACAAGATGCTGAAGCTGCTGCATCTGCTGAAGGTGAGACAGAAGGTGAAGCTGCTACTGAAGAAGGTACTGAGTCTGAATCAGAATCCAGTGAAGAATCAGCTGACAAAGAAGAGTCAGAATCTGCTAATTAATTCAACCAATTTCCACTTATAAATTGCCAACTATAAGCAATTAATCCAATTAGTGATATTGCTAAATAAGACCAATAAAGTAGTTTGTTTTTTATCAGACTTAAGGTAATAAATATTGGAAAGTTAATAATCATAAATCTAGGGATAGATGATAAGCTCCCAGTAAATAATGGGAAGATTGCTAAAAGAATTGAATAAATAGCGAAAGTTTTTGGTAAAAATCTCCAGCTTCGAAGTGCTAATCCTAACTGAAGTGTGGCACAAAAAAGATTAATTAAATTAATCGGATATAAAAATGCTTGACCAGTAGTGATGTTTTTTATCTGATCAGTTAAGGGTTGCCAGGGTGTTGTGAGATGGCGTAACCAAGTGTTTTGAGATGTTAATAAAACGGTTATGTTTTGTTGTTGAATGAACAGCCAAACTGAAAAAATTATTAAACCTAGTCCGGATAAAATTAGTTGATGCCATTTCCAATGATGATAAAATCCGTATCCGAAGACTAATAAAAACAAAACAAATCCAAAGGGTCGAGTTAATATAGCCAGCGCCAGAAAGATGAATGTTATTAATTTAGGACGAGGAGTGAGAGTGTTGAAAACACCCAGCGTTAGTGCTAAAAACAAACTCTCTGAGTGAGCGGTTAAAAGATAAAATGAGGTGGGGAAAACAAGCAGAGTAAAGATGGTTTGATAGGCGAGAGGGGAGTTGAAATTTTTTTTAATCAGATGATGTAGGAGAATAAGACTTATGGTTAAGCTGATCCAGCTGATAATTAAGCTGGCTATTAATGGAGAAGAAAGGGGAGACAGAAATTTAATAAAAAGAGGGTAGAGGGGAAAGAAAGCATAGTCAGATGTGTCTTGATAGCCAGTTTGGCTGAGTCGGAGATAGTGTCGGCCATCCCAATTAGAGAGCGATTCAATTAAGGTCGGAGCGCTACTCGGTCCGCTTTTAATATGATCAAAACCATAGTTAAAAAGAATAAGTATGGATAATGTCCAAATTAATTGAATAATAATTATTAATCGATATTGATGAAAAAATTGTCGAAGATGAGTACTCATTTAGCAATTAAATTAAAATAAATAATTTGCCAAAGGGATTTAACTCCATCGATCCAATCGATTTTTTTACCTTCTTGATAAGTTCTGCCTGCATAAGAGATGCCAACTTCGTAAAATTTTAGATTTGGGATTTTAGCAATTCGAGCAGTGATCTCCGGTTCAAAACCAAAACGCGGGCTAATAAGATGGGGCGCAATTTTTCGAAGCAGTGGTCCATTAAAAAGTTTATAGCCTGTTTCCATATCGGACAAATTCAGATTAGTTAAAAGATTAGAAAATTGAGTTAAAATTAAATTTGCTTGATAGTGCCAAAAGTATAAAACTCGATGGGGTAGATGAGTGATAAATCTTGAACCGTAAACGACATCGGCTTGATATTTGATAAATGGTTCTAAAAGTCGAGGGTAATCATCGGGATGATATTCCAAGTCAGCATCTTGAATTAAGACGATATCACCAGTGGTTTGAAGAAAACCGGCTTTAAGAGCAGCCCCCTTACCAAGATTTTTAGATCGACGGATTAGAATAATATTCTCACGTGGATGGAGGTCCGGTAATTTTAATAGCTGTTGCCAGGTTTGATCAGTAGAGCCATCATCGATAATTATTAATTCTTTTTTTAACTTATTAGTATTAGCCGAGAGAACTCGTTTAATAGTAGTTAAAATATAGCTTTGCTCGTTAAAAACTGGTATGACTATAGATATTGTTCTAGGTTGATTTGGCATCGGTTTGACGATACCTGATTAGCCTTGATAAAGTCTAGTAGAAATAATGATAATCGGTTAATTTGCGGTATAATTGCGGTAAATATGGCACAAAATGACCAAAAAATAGAGGAGTTAGAGAAAAGAATCTCAGTTATAGAAGCTCGAGATAAACGAAAGGCTTTAGATAAGGGTTGGGAAACTAGTTGGGCCCGACGACTAGTTATAGCGAGCTTAACATATTTAATAGTAGTTCTTTATTTGCATTGGTTAAAGGCGAATGATCCTTGGTTGAATGGTTTAGTTCCAGTTGCTGGATATTTATTATCTACACTTGCGCTCCCCTATTTGAAAAATTGGTGGATTAAGAATAAATCTATTTAGTAGTTGGCCAAGAAGTAATCATAATTGATTCTCCCTGATGTGGTAGTTTTTGCCAAAGTTCTTCTGTAATAAAGGGCATGAATGGATGAAGTAATTCAAGCATAACTCGATAAGAGTTGATTAATAAATCATAATATTTTTGACTGTTTTGATCGTTAATGCCAGTATCAGTAATTTCATTTTTAAAGAGTTGTTCAATATATACATCAGCAAAAGAGTGCCAGATAAAATGATAAAGTTTGTCAGCAGCCAAGTTAAATTCATATTTATTGATATTAATGGTAACTCCATTAATTAGCTCGTTTAATTCGGCGAGATATTTTTGGGCTAATTCGTTGTATTCGTTTTTTGGTAATTCTGAGAAAGAGATAAAATTATCAGTTAATGTAGTGTTCATGGTTTTTTTAAACTCAATAAATCGACCTAAGTTCCAGAGTTTGTTAGTGAAATTTCTCATGCCGCGAATTTTGTCATCTGACATGGAAATATCATTGCCTCCAGCAGTAGAGAAGATGAGAGCAAAACGTACAGCATCAGTGCCATATTTGGCGATAACATCGACTGGATCAATAAAATTCCCTTTTGATTTACTCATTTTCTGTTTATTTTCATCACGGACTAAGCCATGCAAGAAGACATCGCTAAATGGAATTTGACCAGTTAAATAGGTGCTCATTAGAATCATTCGAGCGACCCAGAAAAAGAGGATATCGTAGCCGGTTTCTAAAACATTGGTTGGATGAAACTTTAAAAGATCCTCGGTTTTATTTGGCCAACCCAAAGTTGAGAATGTCCAAAGTCCTGATGAAAACCAGGTGTCTAATGTATCGGAATCTTGTTCCCATCCGGAATCTGTTGGCGGATTAATGCCAACATAAATTTCATCACCTTTATACCAAACTGGAATTTGATGACCAAACCAAATTTGACGACTAATACACCA
>CAYTXH010000014.1:0-1583 GCA_964441115.1 uncultured Gammaproteobacteria bacterium
ACTGACGGTGCAATCTTAGTTGTTTCAGCTCCAGATGGTCCAATGCCTCAAACACGAGAACATTTATTATTAGCTCGCCAAGTTGGTGTTCCAGCAATCGTAGTTTACTTAAACAAGACTGATATGGTTGATGATGCTGAGTTATTAGATTTAGTTGAAGAAGAAGTTCGAGACTTATTAAAGAAATACGAATACGATGCAAATTCACCAATTATCCGAGGTTCAGCTCGAAAAGCATTAGAAGGTGATCCAGAAGCAGTAAAATCAATTGAAGCATTAATGGATGCAGTTGATACTTGGATTCCAACTCCAGCTCGTGAAACTGACAAACCATTCTTGATGGCTGTTGAAGACGTTTTCTCAATCAAAGGTCGAGGAACAGTTGCTACAGGTAGAATCGAACGAGGTGTTGTTAAAGTTAATGATGAAGTCGAAATTGTTGGTATCCGACCTACTTCAAAGAGTGTTGTTACTGGTATTGAAATGTTCCATAAATTATTGGATCAAGGTGAGGCTGGAGATAATGCAGGTATTCTTTTACGAGGTGTTGAAAAAGATGATATCGAACGAGGTCAAGTTTTGGCTAAGTCTGGTTCGATCACTCCTCACTCAGAATTTGAAGCTGAAGTTTATATCTTGAGCAAAGAAGAAGGTGGACGACACACTCCTTTCTTTAAAGGATATCGACCACAATTTTATGTTCGAACAACTGACGTTACTGGTGAAGTTACATTACCAGAAGGTGTTGAAATGGCTATGCCAGGAGACACAACTAAAGTTACAGTTAAGTTAATTACATCTGTTGCTATGGAAGATGGTCTCCGATTCGCTATCCGAGAGGGTGGAAGAACAGTTGGAGCAGGTGTTATTACTAAAGTTATTAAATAATATTAATTTTAGTTTTAAATTTTAGAATGGGCCGTGAGGCCCTTTTTTATTGGCTAACTAACTCTTGAATTATAGGTTAAAGTAATATATAATTCGCAAAGTTGTTAGTAATGGTACATTAACAAGTAGGTATTGAAGATCAGATTTTGGATCAAGTATGATGAGTTAAATTAGAGAGAAATAAAATGGCAAAAAGTCGAATTAGAGTACGTTTAAAATCTTATGATCATCGAGTCCTTGACTCGACATGTGAGCAGTTATTAGATACTGCTTTACGAACTGGTGCTAAAATCGCAGGTCCAATTCCTTTACCTACAAAAACTTCACGAATCACAGTTACCCGATCTCCTTTTACAGATAAGAATTCACAAGAGAGCTTTGAAATTAAAGTTCACAAAAGAGTTGTTGATATCGTTGAACCAACAGATAAGACTATTGATTCTTTAATGCACCTTGAGCTTCCTGCAGGTGTAGACATCGAAGTAAAGATGTAATTCTACTTCAAGTATTTAAATCTTACTTATAACCGCTAATAGGCGGTTTTTTATTAGATTAGACTTAATTTGAATTATTGATAATCACCTGTTAAATTATTATTAATGCAAATATTTTTATTTCTATGTGGGATGGTATGTATGATCGCGGGTTTAAGTGTTTTAATAGGTTGGGGGTGGGGATTGTTTGTATTCGATCTC
>CAYTXH010000014.1:1593-24602 GCA_964441115.1 uncultured Gammaproteobacteria bacterium
GGGCATTTTCGATGACGGTGATGTCAGGTGCGGTCATGGTGGAGGTCTCCGGGGTGGGCATTGTTTATATTCGATCTCCTATCACATAGTTTTTCCGGAGATTATAGAGAATATCAGATTTCATATCCTGGGTCTAAATCAGTAAAGGGTAAGTTTTTTGGTATCTTACTTATGGTTTCAGGCGGAATTATATTTCTGATTAGTTTATTAAATTATTGACATTATAAATAGATTAAGTGAGCATTATTTTAGATGTTAAAGAGTCTTTTTTACTCCGTAATAACTTCCTTGGTTTTATACCTCCTTAACTATGTTTTTAAATTTAATTGCTACTCCTGTAGTGGGTCAAAGCTTTGTATTGATTATTGGCGTAATGATATTTAGTATTCTTATGAAGTATTTCGCTACTCAAAGCGCATATAAGTTCTTTAAAAAAAGAGGAATGGATGCTTCGGGATACTTTTTTGGGGTATTATTATTTCTTTTCTATAGTGTAATGTCTAGCTTGGATAACAGTATCATTAAGAATAGTCTTTCACTTAATTTTGATCTTCGAGCGATTGCTGCATTAGTAGGTGCAGGAGTTGCAGGTCGTAGTTCTAAATAGTTGTTTTCTTCTTTTAAACCCTCATTTTTCTTAAGTCAAATAAATTACATTTTTTTGTTAATGAATACTAGAATTGATTAGCTTCACCCAGGCTTGCATTTGTGCGTAAGACTATGTTAAAATTGCGTAAGTAACTGATGATTAAGTCAGACTGATTTAACAATTGAAGAAAATTCAGTAAATCGCACGTCGGATTCTCTAATAAGATACGGCGATTGAAAAGCGAAATACTGAGTGGTCCGCCTAGGCGAGACCACTCTTTTTTTGTGCGTATCAGGAAAAAAATACGATAATGTTAAACGTTTTATACGGAACTAAAAAAGGAATGACCTCTCTCTACGATTCTCGTGGTCGACGTGTTGGTGCAACTATTATTGAAGTTAAACCAAATGTTGTTGTCCAAATTAAAACTCAAGAAGTTGATGGTTATAATGCAGTTCAAATTGGATTTGGAAAAAAGAAAAGTGTTAACAAGCCACAAGTTGAGCATCAAAAGAAACATGGTGTTGCTCAAACAGCTGGTTGGATGAGAGAAGTTCGAACTGAAGATGCTGAAGTAACTAGCGGACAAGAGATTAATTTAAAAGAAGTTTTCAGCAAAGGTGATTTAGTTAAAGTAACAGGTGTTTCTAAAGGTCGAGGTTTCCAAGGTGGAGTTCGACGACATGGATTCCATGGTGGACCAAAAACTCACGGACAATCAGATCGTCATCGAGCACCTGGATCTATCGGTTCTGGTACAACTCCTGGCCGAGTATTTAAAGGTAAAAACATGGCTGGTCATATGGGTGCAGAACAAGTTTCATATATGAATTTAGAAGTAGTTGGTTTAGATAAAACTACTAATTTAATCATGATTAAAGGTGGAGTTCCTGGCCCAGTTGGAGGAATGATTCGAGTTGAAAAGACAGGTCAAGTTAAAGGATATGTTCCAGAAGTTGAAGAAGAAGAGGTAGTAGAAGAAGCTGTTGTTGAGGAGACTCCTGTAGAAGCTGCTGCTGAAGAAGCTAATGAAGTACCTGAAGCTGTTGAAGTAGCTGCTGAATCAACAGAAGAAGCAGTTGAAGAGAAATCTGAAGAAGTAACAGCTGAAGAAACTGAAAAGACAGAAGAAACAACTG
The DNA here is from genome assembly GCA_964441115.1 of uncultured Gammaproteobacteria bacterium. Lineage (GTDB taxonomy): Bacteria > Patescibacteriota > Microgenomatia > Daviesbacterales > UBA10151 > CAYTXH01. The sequence goes on from CAYTXH010000014.1 coordinate 3,322, forward strand.
AAACTGAAGAGAATAAGGAGAATGCGTAAAAATGGCAACTAAAGCAGAAACTACAAAAGAACCTAAAGTTAAAGCTACTAAAGTAGAAACAGAAGCTGTTGAAGTAGTAGCAGTTAAACCATCTAAAAAAGAAACTAAAGGTTTGTCAGTTCCAATGATTAACTTAAAAGGTGAAACGATTGGAGATCAAGAATTACCTGTAGAAATTTTTGGTACAAAACCTAATAAAACTGTTTTGGCTCAAGCCTTGAGAGTTTATATTAACAATCAACAAAGCCATTGGGGTAATACTAAAACCCGAGGAGAAGTTGATGGTTCTACTAAAAAAGTTTACAAACAAAAAGGTACTGGTGGTGCTCGACACGGTTCAAAGAGAGCTCCAATTTTCGTTAAAGGTGGTATTGCGTTAGGTCCAAAATTCCGCAAAGCTAACTTAGATTTACCACAGAAAATGAAAAATGCGGCCTTGATTAGTGCGTTATCTCAAAAAGTTTTAGATGGTGAAGTCATGGTTGTTTCTGGATTAGATAAAGCTACTGGTAAAACTAAAGAGATGGCTGGATTAGTTAAAGGATTGAATAAAAAGTCAATTTTAGTTGTTACTGATGGTTCGGAAAAAGTAGCTAGCCGAGGTTTACGTAATTTAACAGCAACTCAAATGTTGCAAGCTGTTAATTTAAATGCTTTTCAAGCAGTTAGCTGCCAGAGTTTATTATTAACTCCAGAAGCTGTAGCAAAGTTAGTAGTTCGAATTGAAGGTAAATTAAATCAGGAGGTAGCTGCAAATGCTTAAATCTCCACTTATTACCGAAAAAAGCATGTCATTAGCCCGCACAGGATGGTATACATTCATGGTTGCGAAAGAGATGACTAAACAACAGATTGCAGCTTTGGTTTCTGATAAGTTCAAAGTTGAGGTAGTTGAAGTTCGAACAGTTAATATTCCAGCTAAAACTAAAACTCAAAGAACTCGAAAAGGTTATTATCAGACCAAATCAGTTCGAAAAGCGATTGTTCGACTTAAAGCTGGTCAATCAATTGCTGTTTTTGAAAATGTCGGTTCTGAAGAAGATGTGGTAGTTACAACTGGCGAAAATGAAGCTGTAACTGTTAAAGAAAAGAAGAATTTATTAAAAGGTACAAAAGTTAAAGTTGAAAAGATGTCAAAAGAAACAGTAGCTAAAGCAGAAGATGCTGGTAGCTCTGAGCAAAAGACTACACGACAACAAGCTGGTAAAACGAAAGGTGAAAAATAAATGTTAGTCCAATATAAAGAAAAAACTAAAACTCGACGATTTGCTTCTCGAATGAAGAGACCAAAAAATTCACTTGAGAAAAATACAAACTCACTAAAAGGTTTGTTAGCAAAGCACAGTGGTCGATCTAAAGGTCGAGTAACTGTTCGACATCAAGGTGGTCGACACAAGAGATTCTATAGAATGGTTGAGTTTAAGAGAAATAAATTTAACATCGGTGGTGAAATTATTCGATTTGAATATGATCCAAACCGAAACGTTAACCTAGCAGTTGTTAAATATGAAGATGGTCAGTATACATATATTTTGGCTGGTAAAGAGCTTAAGGTTGGTGATATGGTTATGTCTGGTGATAGTGCTGAAGTTAAAGCTGGAAATAGTTTGAAATTACGAAATATTCCAGTTGGAACAATGGTACATAATGTCGAATTGATTCCTGGTGCTGGTGGTAAAATGGGTCGAAGTGCTGGGACTTCTTTGATCATCCAAGCTAAGGAAGGAAATTCCGCACACTTGAAATTACCTTCAGGTGAAGTTAGAATGGTTTCTTTAGATTGCTCTGCTACAGTCGGAGTGCTTGGAAACGAAGATTGGAAGAATATGGTGATCGGTAAAGCTGGTCGAGCTCGACATATGGGACGACGCCCAGGTGTTCGAGGAACAGCGATGGATCCAAACTCGCATCCACACGGTGGAGGAGAAGGTCGGTCAGGTGTGGGTCGAAAGAAACCAATGACAGTTTATGGCAAGCCAGCTGTTGGTAAGACTCGCAAAAAAGGTAAATGGACAAGTAAGTATATCCTTAAACGGAGGAAAGGTAATTAATAGCTAACACTATTAATTAAAAAAAATATGTCACGAAGTAGTTATAAAGGACCATATGTAGATGCAAAATTGATGAAGAAAGTTCAAGCTCAAAAAGTAGCTGGAACTAAGAATTCAATCAAGACTTGGGCTCGCCGAAGTCAGATTGCACCAGAGTTTGTCGGATTTACTTTCTTGGTTCACCAAGGAAAAAACTTTGTTTCAGTATTCGTATCTGAAGCAATGGTAGGTCACAGATTGGGAGAATTTGCTCCAACTCGAACTTTCCGTTCTCATGGAAAGATGACAGATAAGAGCACATCAAAGACATAAAAATATGAATTACATGACAATACAAAAGAATTTAGGTCACTCACCTCGTAAGTTACGAGTTGTTGCAGCTATGGTTCGAGGCTTAAAGCCAGAAGCTGCTGTTGCAACTTTACGTTATGTAAATCGAGCTGCAGCAATTGATTTAGCAAAAGCTATTAAAACTGCTTTAGCAAATTCTGGAAACAGAACAGATTTAATCTTTAAAGCTTTAGAGATTAATGAAGGTATGAGAATGCGACGATATCGAGTTGGTACTGCTGGTCGAGGACGAGGTCGTCCTTATCGGAAGTTAACAAGTCATATTCGAGTGATTTTGACTGATGAAATAGCAGCTGAACCTGTTATTGAGGCTAAACCAGCTAAAGCACCAGTTGAAACTAAAGCTAAAAAAGAAGTTAAAAGTGAAGTTAAGAAAGGAGAAACCAGCGACAAAGAATAATTGGCGCTAAATAAAAAATGGGACAAAAGATTAATCCAACTGGTTTTAGATTAGGAATTACCAATACTTGGGAAGCACGTTGGTTTGCACCAAATCAAAAATATAAAACTTTCTTAGCTGAAGATATCAAGATTCGAGAGTATTTAATGAAGAAATTACGATCTGCTGGTATCGCTAAAGTTGAAATTGAGAGATCTTCAAATAAGGTTAAGATTTTAATCTTTGTATCTCGACCAGGTATTTTAATTGGCCGAGGTGGTAGTGGTTTAACTGATTTGAAAAAAGCAGTTATGAAAGAGCTTAAGTTAAAGAATGATAATGCATTGGAATTGTCTCCAATGGATATCAAGTCACCAGATTTGTCAGCTTATTTAGTAGCGCAATCAATTGCTGATCAATTGATTCGTCGAATGCCTGCAGCTCGAATTATGAATCAAGCAATTGATCGAGTCATGCGAGCAGGTGCTAAAGGGGTAAAAGTTGTTATTTCAGGTCGTATCGGTGGAGCTGAAATTGCTCGACGAGAACGTAAGGGGCAAGGTTCTGTTCCATTACATACTTTACGAGCTGATATTGATTTTGCGATTTTCCCAGCTTTAACCAAATCTGGTTATGTTGGAGTTAAAGTTTGGATTAATCGAGGGGAGGTAACAATATAGCGTATAGCAAATAGCTGGTAGCGCGTGGTTTTTACGATACGCTATAAGCAATACGCCAAAAACTAATTATGCCATTATTAGTACCATCACGAGTTAAATATCGAAAGACATTCCGTGGTAAAAGAGGCGGAGTTGCAACTCGAGGTAATTTTATTGCATTTGGTCATTTTGCTTTAAAGTTTGAAGAAGCTGGCTGGATTAATTCTAGACAGATCGAAGCAGCTCGAAGAGCAATGACTCGATACACTCAACGGGGTGGTCGAATCTGGATTCGGATTTTTCCTGATAAGCCAGAAACTAAACATCCAGCTGAGGCTCGGATGGGTTCAGGAAAAGGTGATGTTATTGGTTATGTTGCAGTGGTTAAACCAGGCACAATTATTTTTGAAATGGGTTCAGTAACTGAAGAGGTAGCACGGGAAGCGATGAGACTCGCATCTCACAAATTACCTTTGAAGACTCGGTTTATTTCAAAAGAAACGGAGCATCAAATATAATGAAACGAAACGACTTATTGGACACAAAGAAGCTAAATGAAGTAGAATTGGTCGGTAAAATTAAACTCTTGAAAAAAGAGATTGCTGATTTAGTCATGGATCGAAACATGAATAAATTAACAGATTTAAAATCGATTGGTAAAAAACGAAAAGAGATAGCTCAAATTATGACTATCATTCGACAAAAGCAATTGATTAATGAGTTTGAGGTACAGAAAGGAGAAGTTGACGCTAAATAATAGTGTCGAAATAAAATAATGAAAAACATGCGAGGACGAGTAGTATCAAATAAAGCGATGAAAACCGCAACTGTGTTAGTGGAAACCCACAAAACACATCCGTTGTACGGTAAGTCATACATTCAAACTAAGAAATTCTTAGTTGATGATCAAATTGGTGTAGCAATTGGAGATATTGTTGAGTTTGTTAAAACACGACCAATCTCTAAATTAAAGCATTGGCAGATTGTTAAAGTTATCGGTCGTGATATCGTAGCAGTTGAGTCTCAGGTGATGAAAGAAGCTGCAAAAGAAGCGATTGAAGAAGTGTTACCAGTTGAAGCTAAAGAAGATGAATCTGTTGAATCAGAAGTAGCAGTTGTCGAAGAAGAAAAAGCTACTGAAGAAAAGCCAGTTAAAAAAGCAAAAGCTAAAAAGGGAGATAAATAAAAATGGTACAACATCGATCAATTTTAAAAGTTGCTGACAATTCTGGTGCTAAGCGGTTGCAAGTAATTCAACCTCTTGGTGGTACTGGTAAAAGAGTTGCTAGATTAGGTGAGATCTTTGTAGCAGTAGTTAAGGGTGCAGATCCAAACGGTCAGGTTAAAGATCATGAGTTAGTTAGAGCTGTTTTAGTTCGAAGTCGAAAAGAAATTCGACGAGATGATGGTTCTTACATCAAATTTGATGAGAACGCTGCAGTTGTTATTGATAAAGATGGCAACATGCGAGCAACTCGGGTTTTTGGTCCAATTGCTCGGGAAGTTCGAGATGCCGGTTATAGCAAAATTATTTCGTTAGCACCGGAGGTTTGGTAGGAGGATATATGCAAAAGATTAAAAAAGGTGATCAAGTAATAGTATTAACAGGTAATGACAAAGGCCGTGAGGGCAAGGTTGAACGTGTCATGATTAAGACCTCACAGGTCATAGTTAGCGGGGTCAAAATTGTTAAAAGACATGTCAAAAGAACTGCTCAGTTTGAAGGTGGAATTGTAGAAATTACAAAACCAATCCACATTTCAAATGTTAGTTTGATTGATCCTAAGTCGAAGAAACCAACTAGAGCTGGTTTTAAAGCTGAGGGTGATAAGTTAGTTCGGATTGCAAAAAAATCTGGAGAGGAAATTAAATAAAAATGAACACATTACATAAAAAATATTTAGAAGAAGTTAAACCAGTTATCAAAGACGAGTTTAAATTCGAAAATGATTTGTCAGTACCAAAAATAGTTAAAGTTGTAATTAACGTTGGTTCTGGTGAAGCTAAAGATAACGCATCAATTTTAGAGGCAATTAAAACTAATGTTGCGGCAATCTCTGGTCAAAAACCAGTGGTAGCAAAAGCTAAGAAATCAATTTCAACTTTTAAATTAGTTCAAGGTCAACCAATTGGAGTAACTGTTACTTTAAGACGAGCAAAGATGTACGATTTCTTAGGAAAGTTATTTAATGCAGTCTTACCAAAAGTAAGAGATTTCCGAGGAGTATCAGATAAAGCATTTGATGGTCAAGGCAATTATAATTTAGGACTCAGAGAACAAATTATTTTCCCTGAGGTCGATTTTAAGAGCATTGATAAGACTCGTGGATTGCAAATAACTATTGCAACAACAGCACGAAATCAACAAGAAGGGAGACGGCTATTGGAACTATTAGGAATGCCATTTGCTAAGCACGCCTAATTAGATTAAAATAGTGTGATTTAAAAATATGGCTAAGTTATCGAACGTAGTTAAAAATAATTACAAATACGAAGTACGTCGTATCAACCGCTGTCAAGTTTGCGGTCGAAATCGAGCGTTCATTCGTCGATTTGGTGTATGCCGAATTTGTTTTCGAGAATTAGCTTACAAAGGTCACTTGCCGGGAGTTAAAAAATCATCATGGTAAACGATAATATTGGAGATTTAATGATCAGAATAAAAAATGGCTATTTGGCTCGTAAAGAGACAGTAGTGTTATCTTACTCAAAAGTAGGGGTCTCAATTGCAAAGCTTTTGGTAGATGCAGGTTATTTGGTTAAAGTTGATGTTCAAGACGCACCTAAAGGTAATTTCAAGCAATTAGTTGCTACTTTGAAATATGACGGAAGACAACCAGCTTTAACAGATGTAAAACGAGTATCAAAACCTGGTTTGCGAATTTACAAAAACAGCAAATCATTGCCACGAGTATTAAACGGTTTAGGAATCGCAGTTATCTCAACACCAAAAGGGGTAATGACAGATCATCAAGCACGTAAATTAGGCCTTGGGGGAGAGGTTATGGCATTAGTTTGGTAAAGGAATAATTATATGAGTCGAGTAGGAAATGCAATTATCGAAATACCAGCTGGAGTTGAGATCAATCGAGCAGATCGAGCAATCGAAGTAAAAGGTCCAAAAGGAGTTCTAAACTTTGAAGTTAGTTCTGACATTGATGTTGCGATTGATGGCAATAAAATGACAGTTAGTCGTCAAAAAAACGATGGAGAAACTCGTTCTTTGCACGGTTTAACTCGGGCCATCTTGAACAATATGGTTATTGGTGTAACTAAAGGTTGGGTTAAAAACTTAGAAATGATTGGTGTTGGATATCGGGCTCAAGGTGGTGGTGAACAATTAACTTTGAGTGTTGGTTATTCACATCCAGTTATTATTAAAGCTCCACAAGGCATTGCATTAGCTGTTACTGAAAACACTAAATTAAGTGTTTCTGGAATTGATCGACAATTAGTTGGTCAAGTTGCAGCTAATATTCGAAGTGTTCGACCACCAGAACCTTATAAAGGTAAAGGTATTCGATACAGTGGGGAATATGTTCGACGAAAGGCTGGAAAAGCTGGTAAGGGTGCAGCAAAATAAAAATATATGAAAAGATTAACTAGACAACATAAACATCGACGAGTTCGAAAAACTGTAGTTGGGACTGTAGATCGTCCAAGACTGGCTGTTTTTCGTTCTAGCCAACATATTTACGCACAAGTTATCGATGATCAAAAAGGTTTAACTTTAGTTGCTGAATCTGACAATAATTTGAAAGGTACAAAAACTGAACGAGCTAAACAAGTTGGCGAAAGTATCGCTAAGAAAGCAATCGCTAAAAAGATTAAGTTAGTTGTTTTTGATCGAGGAGGTTTCCTTTATCAAGGACGAGTTGCAGCATTAGCTGAAGGTGCACGACAAGGAGGATTAGAATTCTAAGTAAAAATATGGAACACAATAACAGTAATCGAGGACCACGACGAGAACGACCAGAGAGACCAGTTTCAGATATGTTTGAACGGGAAATTCAAGTCAATCGAGTTTCAAAGAAAACTAAAGGTGGAGATAAGAGATCTTTATCAGTTATCGTTGTTGTTGGTGATCGACAAGGCAAAGTTGGGGTTGGATTAGGTAAAGCAGCTGATGTTCAATCCGCAGTAGCTAAAGCAACCACGAAAGCTAAAAGACAATTGATTACTATTCCATTAAAAGATAATCGAACTATTGCTCATGAAGTTTACGTTAAACAAGGTGCTGCTAAAATTCTGATTAAACCAGCTCCATCAGGAACTGGAGTTATTGCTGGGGGTGCAGTTCGGGTTATTGCTGAAGCAGCAGGTGTTAAAGATGTGGTTGCAAAGATTTTAGGAACTAAGAATAAAGCTTCAAATGTTCATGCAGCATTAGAAGGTTTTAGCCGATTAAAGCCAGCTAAAGTAGTTGAAGAAAAAATTAAAGCAGAAACAGAAAAAGCTTTAGAAATCGCAGAGGAGAAAAAGCCAGCAAAAGCTAAGGCTAAGAAATAAAAATGAAACTAAATAATTTAAACAAAGTTATAACTAAATCTAGCAAACGCCTTGGACGAGGTTTAGGTTCAGGTAAAGGAAAAACTGGTGGTCGAGGACAAAAAGGTCAAAAAGCCCGAGGTAAAGTTCCAGCAGGTTTTAGTGGTGGTGGCTTGCCTTTATTTAAAAAGTTACCGTTACTTCGGGGATGGGGTAATCGAAAAATTACTGCTAAGCCAGTTGTTATTAACTTAGGCCAAATTGGCTCAGTGATGAAAACTGGTGTAGTTAATATCGAGAGTTTAGTTGAAAACGGTTTAGTCAAAAAACATGACCTCTTAGATCGTGAGATCAAAGTATTAGGTGATGGTGAGTTCACTAGTAAATTAATATTCCAAGGATTAAAAGTATCAAAGCAAGCTCAGCAAAAGATTGAGCAAGCTGGAGGGCAAGTTGAATAGTATTATTCAACCATTCCTAAACGCATTCAAAATCCCATCTTTAAGAAAAAAACTACTAATTACATTACTGATAGTACTTATCTATCGGATTGCTGCGCATATCCCTGTTGGTGGTGTGAACTTAGACGGAATTAAAAGTCTATTTGAACAAAATCAATTTTTGGGATTATTAGATATTTTCTCGGGTGGAACTTTAGCTAACTTTTCAGTCATCGCATTAGGTTTAAATCCGTATATTAATGCTTCGATTATTATGCAATTATTAACGGTAGTATTCCCTTCATTAGAAGCAATTCAAAAAGATGGAGAACAAGGACGTCAAAAAATTAATCAATATACACGATTATTAGCGATTCCACTTGCAGTATTACAGGCTATTGCGATGTTTACCTTATTAAGAAATCAGGGGCTAATTTTATCAGCAGGAGTAATGGATATTTTGACAATTGTGATTACTTTAACTGCAGGAACTATTTTTATGATGTGGTTGGGTGAGTTGATTAGTGAGTACGGTATTGGTAATGGTATTTCAGTGCTTATTTTTGCTGGTATAGTGGCTAGAGCTCCAATTGTATTATTCCAAACAGTGTCAATTATTGATCAACAGCAATTGATTAATGTTTTGATCTTAGGAGCAATGGCTATTGGTATTGTGGCAGCGATTGTTTTTGTAAACGAAGGTCGTCGGCAAATTATGGTTCAATATGCAAGACGATATACCGGAAATCGAACTGCAGCTGGGACATTTACATACCTACCATTGCGAGTTAATCAAGCTGGAGTTATTCCGATTATTTTTGCTGTCTCATTGGTCTTATTACCAACTTTGATTGGTCAATATTTAGTTCAAGTTGATCAGCCAAATCTCGCTTTAACTGGGCGATGGTTGTTAGAACATTTCCAATCTCATTCGATCGCTTATAATTTGGTCTACTTTTTATTAGTGGTCGGATTTACTTATTTCTATACTGCAGTAGTTTTTAATCCAACTAAGATTGCCGATGAGATTAAGAAAAATGGTGGGTTTATTCCTGGTATTCGGCCAGGTGTTCAGACCGCAGGATTCTTAAATTATATTTTACTTAGAATTACATTGGCTGGTGGTATTTTCTTGGGATTGCTGGCGATCTTGCCATCTATCATTGGAAATTTAACTGGCTTAACTTCATTAGTGATTGGGGGAACAAGTATCTTAATCGTTGTGTCAGTTATTTTAGATACTGCTAAACAATTTGAAAGTCAGTTAATTGAGCAAAACTACGAAGGGTTTTTGAAGCGTTAGTATGGCATCAACAAAAGATTTAATCTTTGTTACAGGAAATAAGAATAAATTAGCAGAAGCCTCCGAAATATTAAAAGACTATACAGTAATATCACAAGACATTGATTTAGTTGAGATTCAATCTGATGATGCAGAAGAGATTGTAATTAGTAAATCAAAAGAAGCTTTTAAATTGATTGGGAAACCACTTTTTGTAGATGATGTTAGTTTTGAGATTTTGGCTTTAAATGGGTTTCCTGGTCCGCTGATTAAGTTTTTATTAGCTAAAATTGGAGCGGCGGGAATAGCTGATTTAATTGCTCCTTATGAGAATAAAGCTGTTTTTGCAGTAGCGACAATTGGTTATCATGATGGGCAGCAAGTTCATGTTTTTCAGGGAAGAGTTCAAGGCTCGATTGTTTTACCTCGCGGTGAAGGTTGGGGATTTGATCCGATTTTTCAACCTGAAGGATCAACTCAAACATGGGGTGAAATGGGGATGATCGAGAAAAACAAAGATTCACATCGAAGACGGGCTTTAAATAGTTTTGATAGTTTGTTAGGAGGAAATAAATAATGCGAATTTTGATTACAGGTCCACAAGGTAGTGGTAAAACAACTCAAGCAAATTTGATTCACGAAAGATTAGGTTTTCAAATGATCAAAGCTGGTGAGTTATTAAGAGCTTATGCTGCAGAACCGACAGAGGAAGGTCGAAAATTTAAAGAGATGTTAGACAAAGGAGAGTTGGTGGATGATTATTTGTTAGCTGATTTGATTAAAAGAGAATTAGCTAAGGTTAGTGAGAATGAAAAACTCGTAATTGATGGTTATCCCCGAAGACGTTCACAAATAGATACTTTTGATCCTCAATATGACAAAGTGTTTTTACTTAAGTTAAATGACAAAGAAGGAGTAGAGCGATTAATAGCGAGACATCGAGCTGATGATACACCTGCGATCATTAAACGAAGATTAGAACTTTATCATCAAGAAACTGAACCAATGTTAGATTATTATCGCCAGCAGGGTGTTTTAGAGACAATTGATGCTAATGATGATATTGAGCACGTTTATGATAAAATTGCTGGTAACTTAAATGGCTAAAAAGATTTATATACCAACAGCTGATGAATTAGATTTAATGCGACAAAGCGGTCGTATAAGTGCTCAAGCTTTAAAATTGGCAATTGAGTCAGTACATGAAGGTCAGTCTTTAGAAGAGATCGATAAATTAGTGGAGAATAAAATTAAGGAGTTAGGTGGTGGATCTTCTTTTAAAACAGTTCCAGGTTATAACTGGACATGTTGTTTGACGGTTAATGAAGAGGTGGTTCATGGAATTCCTCGACCGATAATTTTAAAAGCTGGAGATGTTTTAAGTATTGATATGGGAACTGTTTATCAGGGATGGCATACTGATACAGCTTGGTCAGTGATTGTTCCTGGATCAAAAGAAGATTTATCCAAAAAAGAACGATTTTTAAAAATTGGTGAAAAATCGCTTTGGGCAGCAATTGATCAGGCAAAAGCTGGTAATCGGATTGGTGATATCTCAGCTGCTATGCAAGAAGTTATTGAAACAGAGGGTGGATATAAAGTCATCCGTTCTTTAGTAGGACATGGTGTTGGGCGCCAATTACATGATGATCCGGAAATTCCTGGATTTGGATTTAAAGGGACAGGTGAAGTATTGGTTGAAGGGATGACCATTGCGATTGAAGCGATCTATACAGAGTCCACACAAGAGGTGGTTTTAGATGATGATGGTTGGACTTTAGTTTCAGACGATGGTAGTTTGGGTGGAATGTTTGAAATGAGTGTAATCGTAGGTAAAGATGGTCCAGAAGTTTTGACAGATTGGCGTCATATTAGCTAAATTTTGGCTGTAAATTAGGGATATTTCAGTGGTTGAGGCTACTGTTGATTATTTAGCTTCGCCTGTGCTACAATTAGCCACAGCGCTTATGAGTAAGCGGTGTTTTTATTTGACTTAATTGCCAAATAGAATAGAAAAGATATTGATGGCCGAAACAATCGAAATCGAAGGTATTATTAAAGAGGTATTACCAAATACTTTATTTCGAGTTGAAATTACTAGGTCAATTGATATTCCAGAATTAGTTGGTAGGGTGATTTTATGTCACATATCTGGTAAGATGCGACGCAACTTTATAAAGTTGCTCTCAGGTGATCGAGTAAAGGCTGAGATGAGTCCAAAATATGATTTGGACAAAGCTCGAATTACTTATCGACTAAAATAAAACGATTATGAAAGTACAAGCAAGTGTTAAAACCAGATGTCAGTTTTGTAAGTTTGTGCGCCGAGAAGGCGTATTGTTTGTGATTTGTTCACGCGATCCAAAGCACAAACAAAGACAAGGTTAATGAAAGGAAAAAAATAAAAAAATGGCACGTATTGGTGGAGCAGATTTACCTGATAATAAAAGAGCTGACATAGGTTTGACCTATATTTATGGAATTGGTCGAAGCAATGTAGCTGGTTTATTAGCAGAAGCAAAGATTGATCCAGCTAAAAGAATTAAAGATTTTTCTGAAGAAGATGTTAATCGAGTTCAGAAAGCTTTAGAAAAATATTTAGTTGAGGGAGATTTACAACGGGAAGTAGCTCAAAACATTCGACGTTTGGAAGATATTGGTACGTACCGAGGTCTAAGACATCGAAAAGGTATGCCAAGCCGAGGTCAAAGAACACGATCTAATTCTCGAACCCGAAAAGGTAAGAGAAAGACAGTTGGTACTGTTAAGAAAGAAACTAAATAATAAATAACTATGGCAACTAAAAAAGAAGTTAAAAATAATAATAAAAATAAGCCTGTTAAAAAGACAGTTGCTAAAAGTTTCACCTCTGGACGGGTTTATGTGACTGCAACATTCAATAATACTTTAGTTACTTTAACTGATAATACTGGTAATGCATTGGCTTGGAGCTCTTCAGGTGCAGTTGGTTTTAAAGGTGCTCGAAAAGCTACTCCATTCGCAGCAATTTCAGCTGTTGATACTGTTGCTCAAAAAGCTAAGGGTTATGGTATGACTGTTTGTGAAGTTTATATTAAAGGTCCTGGCCCAGGACGAGATGCTTCAATTAGGGCTTTACGAAATGCTGGTTTAAATATTAGTATGATTGCTGATGTTACTCCTGTACCACACAATGGTCCAAGAGCTAAAAAGAGGAGACGAGTATAATGGCACGATATAATGGTCCAAAACGAAGATTATCACGACGAGAGGGTGTAGCGCTCTTTCCTAAAGATGTCGCTGTTGCTGAACGAAAAGGTTTAACACCTCCAGGTATGCGAGGTACTAAACTACGCCGACGAAATTCTGAATATGGTACTCAGTTACGAGAAAAGCAAAAACTACGTCGAATGTTCGGAATGACTGAACGACAATTCCGAAACACTTTTGATCATGCTGCAAAGACTAAAGGATCAACTGGTGTTACCTTTTTACAACTCTTAGAATCACGTTTGGATAATATCGTATTTCGATTAGGATTTGCTAAAACACGCCCAGAAGCACGCCAAATTGTAGGTCACAGACATATCACTGTAGATGGTAAAATAGTTAATATTCCATCATTTTCAGTGAAGGTAAATTCAGTAGTTGCAATTTCTGCTAAATTCGTGGATAATACACAAGTTAAAAAGAATTTGGAGAATTCCGATTCATCCTTACCTGAATGGGTAGAACGAAAAGCTACCGTAGGTAAGGTTTTGCGTGTACCAACTCGAGAAGAGATGGAACAGTCAGTAAATGAGCGACTAATTGTAGAGTTCTATAGTCGCTAATTTTTTGGCTTGATTGCTTGTTAGGTAAAGTTATAAAATAAATAAATATGCACAAATTTAAATTAGTAGTTGAACAAGATAATGGTAGTAAAGCTCTTATCGCGGTTGAACCGTTAGAGAAGGGTTACGGCCATACATTAGGAAATAGCTTACGACGAACAATGTTAAATTCATTGGGCGGAGCTGCTGTGGTATCTGTAAAGATCGCAGGAGTTGATCATCAATTCTCAACCATGACTGGTGTTATGGAAGATGTTATTCAAGTAATCTTAAACTTAAAGAAAGTTCGAGTTAAAGTTTACAGTGATACTCCAGGAAAAACCAAAACAGTTAAAATGTCTTTATCTAAATCAGGTAAAGGTCCAATCACTGCATCAGATATTGATACTCAAGGAAATGGTGAAATTGTTAATGGTGATCAACACATTGCAACAATCACTGATGACAAAGCTAAATTACAATTAGAATTAACTATTGAAACTGGTTCTGGATATGTTCCTTCAGAAGAGCGAAAAACCTCTGAAATCGGTGCTATTTCAGTTGATGCGATCTTCTCTCCAGTATTATCTGTAAATTATACTGTTGAACAAACACGGGTTGGTCGAGAAACCAATTTTGAGAAATTAAACTTAGAAGTAGTTACAGATGGAACTATTTCTCCTTTAGATGCAGTTAATCAATCAGCTCAAATCTTAGCTGGATATTTCAAACAAGTTTTTGATCCAAGTTTTGATGAAGAAGTTGATCAAGTAGCAACAACTTCATTTGTTTCAAATGATTTATTAAAAGCTTCAGTTGAAGAATTAGATTTACCAGTTCGAATCAGCAATGCTTTGAAAGCAATCGAAATCGATACAATTGAAAAGTTAATCAATGTTCCACGAGTCCAGTTAATCAAAGCTAAGAACTTAGGTGCTAAGTCTTTGAGTCTAATTTCTGAGAAGTTGTCAGAGAGGGGGCTGGCTTTAAGTGAGGCATAAAGTATATGGCAGACACCTGGGGCGGACTAAAAATCAAAGAACAGCCTTATTTAAAAGCCTAGTTCGCTCACTATTCATAGCAGAGTCAATTGAAACGACCGAAGCTAAAGCTAAGTCCATTAAAGGATTGGTTGATTCTCTAATTACTCAAGCTAAATCAGCTGACACTCGAAGACTTATTAGTCAGTATATTGCAAATCCTAAAATCGAAGAAAAATTAGTTAAAGATTTGGCTCCTCGAATGAAGAGTCGAATCTCAGGCTATACTTCAGTAATCAAACTAGGTCGACGATTAGGTGATGGTGCAATGATGGTTAAAGTTAGTTTATTAACCGATAGCAGCTCAAAAACTGCTAATACTGAAGTAGAAGCAGCACCAAAAGAAGATAAAACAGAAATAGTTGATGCTGAGATCGTTTCAGAACCAGTAGCAAAAAAGGAGAAAAAAGCGACTAAGAAATAATTCTAAGTCGTAATTAAAACAAAATGGCAACTAATGCATTATCAGTTAAAGATATTAAGAGATCTTGGCATCATATCGATGCTAAAGACCAGGTATTGGGTCGATTAGCAACTAAAGTAGCAACTATTCTATTAGGTAAAAATAAAGCTCAATATGTGCCATATTTAGACAATGGTGACTATGTAGTAGTAACTAATGCTTCTTCAGTAAAAGTAACTGGAAAAAAGCCAAGTCAAAAGGTTTATTTCCGACATTCTGGTTATCCAGGTGGAGATCGAACTGAAACATTTAATCAATTAATTGGTCGACGACCAAATGAAGTTATCCGACACGCAGTTAAAGGTATGTTACCAAAAACTAAATTAGGACGACAGATGATCAAAAAGTTATATGTTTTTGAAGGTGCTGATCACAATTTAGAGAAACAATTAGGAGAAACAACCAATGCCAACTAAAACTAATCCTAACTCAAATTTTGTTCAAGCTGTTGGCCGACGAAAAGAAGCTGTCGCTCGAGTTCGAGTTATGAAGGGTAATAGTCATATGATCGTTAATGGTATGCCAATTCATGAATATTTCCGAGGTCCAATTTTCCAAAAGAGTTATCAAAAACCATTTGAATTAACAAAGAGTTTAGGGTTAATGACTGCAACTATCAAAGTTGAAGGTGGCGGTTTAATGAGCCAATTAGGTGCAGTAGTTCATGGAATTTCACGAGCATTACAATTATCTGATAAAGATGCTAATCGCTCAGTTTTGAAAAAAGCTGGTTTATTAACTCGAGATCCTCGAGCACGAGAACGAAGAAAATACGGTTTGGCTCATGCAGCTCGGGCAAAGAAGAATTCTCCAAAACGATAAGCTTTTATTATCCAAGTTTTTTCAGAATTTATTTACAGAGAACGGTTTTGTGACTGTAAATATTCCTTAAAACTTTCTAAATCAGTTACTTGGTTATCTAAAACAGCTCGGTAGATATCAACACTATAAATAGATTTACGGTAAGTAGGTAAGTGAGCAATCTGATCTTTAATTTCTAGAATTATTAGTCTGTTTTCCGGAGTTAATTTAGTTAACATTTGTTGATTATCCAAAATAGTTTTATTAAAACTTGGTTTAGTAAACCAAATGTCGATCTTCCAAGTCTCTTTTTTATTCCTAACTAAATCCCATGGATCATTATCTTTGTTTAAAGAAAAATGCATGCCGATATATTTACCAGCGACTAAATCAGTTTTAGTTTCTGAAGTATCTTGGATTGTTAAATCCACAAAGCCCGGTTGTTCTGAAATCGATTTGCAAAATGACCAAAATTTATCTGCATTGATATTGGGGTTTAAAACTTGGATATCAATGTCTTTCCAACTCATTAGTCCCATAAAATAACTACCAACAAAGTGGACTTCTCCAATAGTAGAGAGCAATGATTCTAGATTTAGCTGTTCGATGACTTGTTTTGCCTCGGTTTGTAAGTTTGTTTGATTTACTAAAAGTGATGAGTTTGCCATATTAGATTAATTCTAATTGTTTGGGTTGATCGTCAGTAACTGGAGCAATTTTGATCTCTTCAGGCTCTTTTTTGTCTGGGTTTGGTAAATTTAATAACTCTGGAATCTTTAAGAAATCTTCCTTAAGCATGGTCATCACATTATCTGCGCGGAGTGCTGCTGCGGGATGAAACATTGGAATAACTAGTGTTTGTGTTCCTTTCCAATCGACCCATCTTGATTGCCCATGAATTTGAGAGATTTTAGTATTTGGTAAAAATTTATTCATAGAAAAACGACCAAGTGTGACAATTAATTTAGGTTGAATAATCTCTATTTCTTGATCAACATAAGGTGCGAAAGCAGCAATTTCTTCTGGTAGTGGGTCGCGATTCCCAGGTGGTCTAAACCGAACTATATTGGAGATATAAACTTGTTTGCGCTCAAGTTTAATTGTGGCTAATAGTTGTTCTAGTAATTTTCCAGCAGCTCCGACAAATGGTCGACCTTGTTGATCTTCATAAAAACCTGGTGCTTCGCCAAGAAAATAGATTTGACTATTAGGATCTCCTTCCCCAAAAACTAATTGGGTAGCACCAGAACGTAATGGTAATGATTGATCATTGTCTACTTGTTGACGGAGTTGTTTTAGTTGATCTGTTTTGTCCATTTTTTAGACAGCAGATCTCCCGAGTTCTTCAATCTGCTGTAATAGGCTGTCGTTTTGAACCTGTGTTAAGTCTATTCCTTGCTTCATGGCTATTTCAAGTCCTTGGATAATGTCTTGAGCTTGATGCGCTTGTTTTTTATCTAAATAAGTAATTTTAAATGTCCTATTTATTTCTTCTGACATTAGAGTTTTCAATTCAATTGAGGCGAAAAAAGGTGTGGAGAGTAGGTCCACTTGAACAATATCTTGGACGGGAACACTAGCGGTGTTTTTAGCCATAAATAATTCTCTCATGACGAATGTTACTTTGGTGACATCAATAATAATCTCGCTTTGAAGGAAACTAAAAAGAGAAAAAGTTTTTGCATGGAGTAGTGGTTTATTACTGATATCAATTGCTGATACTAATTTATGTTCTTCCTCATTCGCAACATCATCCTTGTCTAGTCTTGGTTGTAGATGAATATTTTGGATTTCTCTCTGGGTATTTTCATTAGGATCAGCTTTTTTGTCTTCGATACTAGCTTCAACCTGATCAGGTTTATTTATGTTTTTTTGAGGTAGTATTGATTGGAAATCAATTTGTCCTGTATTTTCCATAATATTGCCATAGTAGTTTGTTTATGTAAGAGCGGAATGATTTTTTTATTAAAATTATGTAAACGAAACAAGTAAGTTATTTAGAATAAATCGTTAATTCTCTCAAAAAACTGGTGATTTGCTTGAGTTAAAACTAGTAAAACTGAAACAGTTTGTGTAATAACTGCAAGAGCAAGAAGTCCACAAATAAGAGCTATTTGAATAATAAAGGTTTTATTTTTTGAATCTTTTAAGAATAATTTTAGGCCAATTAAAATCAGAACTAATGGCCATAGCTTTAGAAGCTCGATCCATATAGTCCAAGGAAAAATATTTAAATTATGAAGTAGTAAGATAGTTCCAATGCTGATTAACCCTCCAGCAATCCAGCGATTTTGAGAAGTATTATTTTCTTTTTCAGGAGTGTGTTCTTCTGCTGTCATAATATCTATCATGAATATACAGAAAAATAACCAGTTTGGCAAATGTAAATATCAAAATATGCGTCGCAAGATTAAAGATATTCCATTAACTTTTTTATTTTTGTAATGAATTTTCTTGTCGATTAATTCTAGATTAAATTTAGTTATATGATTTAATAATTTATCGATGGTGATTAAGTTTTTTTGAGATTTTACATTTTGATTTGGCCAATGAAAAATACTTCTTTTAGAATCATTGGCATCTCTAACATGTGTACATAAATAGATATAACCGTTGTGCTTTGTGATACGAATAAGTTCTTTAATTGCTTTGGTATAGTCTGAAATAAGTAAATGTTGTAAGCAGTATCTAGTAAATACTCCATCGAATATGTGGTTCTGGAAAGGAAGATCTCGCATATCTGATTTTATGATTTCAATATTTTCTAAATTTTGATTTGCATAATTTAGAAAGCTATCTGAAAAATCGACATATGTTGGTTTTAGTTCCTTATCCAAGAAGTATTTGATTACACCGCCAGTTCCTGCACCGATATCAACAACTGTTTTTCCGGATAGTAAACTAATAAATTTATCAATAAAAACTAGATCATCTTTCCAACTATCACCCCAATTTTGATGATAATAATCTGCGGGTATTTGATTGTAAGCTGACTGATTTACTTGGTAATTATTAATACGTTTAGTCATATTTAACTGAACAAATTTGCGGTTTTACTAAGGGCAGATTATTTTCTTGCCATTTAGCTATTCCCCCAGAGATACCAAAGCTTGTTATCCCTAGTGATCTTAAGACTTCTGCATCAAGAGTGGATTTTATACCCCACTGACAAATGGTTAAAATTTGTTGGTTATTAAAACTGTCAGCAATTTGACCAATATTACGTAAAAAATCTACGTGAGGAATATTTATTGATTTAGGTAAATGCCCAAGTTCGTAATCCTGTGATGATCGTACATCGATGATTTGAATGTCTTCATGTAAATGAATTTCTTGATCGGTACTAACCATTCTTTTCAGATCATTTACTGAGTAGGGATATAAACGACTGTAAGCATTGTTTGGTAACAAAACTGGTTCGACCATTTCTACTAAGTTCCCTAAATCTGATTGAATGGGGTGGGAAGGAATATCTTTTAATAATTGTTTATTTTTAATTGGTGGAAAATGACTTTCATCTAAATATTTAAAATAATCATCGATGTATGGAAGGGGACTATCTGGACAAATAAAAACTGCATTGATCTCTCCGGATTTGTTACGAAATTTATCTAGTTGATTAGTTGTATGTAGCATCTCAAGATATTTTAGTAATCCAGATAAAGCAAGTCCGGAGCTTGGTCCTGCTAATAAGCCGTGTCGTGCCAGTTGTAAACTTTTTGCATAAGAATCAGTAGTACCAATTTCTTCCATATGATCAACCATAGATTTCCATGGGAATTTTATTTCAGTGAGTAAGTTCGATGTCCGGACTCCTGAAACGGAGTCATAAGGAAGTCTGGTTACACCAACAGTTATAATATTAGGATTCTTTTGTTTTAAGAATCTAGCTGATCCAAACATAGTTCCGGTGGTTCCTAATCCAGCCGCAAAAATATCAATTTCTCCATTTAGTTGTTGCCAGATTTGAGGTCCTGTAATTAATGTGTGAGATTCAGGGTTGTCAGGATTATCGTACTGTCCAGGGTTTAACCATCCAGGTTGTTGTCCTTGAAGTCGCGCTTTAATAATCCCAGCATTTGGATCGTTTGGATCAGGACATTGAGGTTCAGTATTTACCGTAATTTCGGTGCCGAAGAATCTGATAAGTTGGACCTTAGATATCGAAGTTTCATCAGAAATAATAGTTGCGGTATGTGGTATCCCAAAAGCTTTGCCAATGATTCCCAGAGAAGAAACTGTGTTTCCAGATGAGTTTTCAATTAGATGTGAAATTGTACCTAATTTATCTTCTCCATTTAGTTGATCAAGCATATTAAATGCTGGAATTGATTTTACATTTGCTAGTGGGAGCATACTCATTAATTTTGCATAAATCCGGACACCATAACAACGGAAATCATTTAGATTATCAGGTATTTCTACTAAAGGTGTTAGATGATACTGAGGATCTAAGTATTCTTTTATACTATTAGGTCCTGAATAGGTTTGTAAGTTGTGTTCTTTATTTCTGTATATCATATGCAACTAAGTTGCAATAATATACACCCAAAAAAAGTAGATGTCAAGCAATAGTGGGTTTAACGACAATTGCTGCAGTATCCGAAGAACTCTAATGAATGATCAGTTACTAAAAAATCAGTAGTCTGCTCAATTATTTTTTCTTGTTTGGATAAATCATTATCTAGATGGATATCTTCAATTTTTCGGCATTTTAAGCAAATTAAATGATGATGATGTTGATGGGATGAAAGTTCAAACCTTTTTTTACGATCACCAAGCTCTACTTGATGAATTATTCGATGGAGTAGTAAAAAATCTAATTCACGATAGACAGTAGTTTTATTTATAGTTGGGAATATTTTTTGACTGGTGGCTAATATCTCTTGGGCACTGATTGGTTGATGAGATTGAATAAATTCTTGAATTAGATATTTTCGAAATTCGGTGATGCGGATGCCTTGTTGTCGAAATTTTAATATTATTTCTGATGCAGTCATGAGTTAATTTTAATGCAACTAGTTGCAAAAGTAAATTGGTAAGAAAAAAGACCCTAATTGAGTCTTTTTTCTTGAATTAGATTTTATTTGCCTAAACGATCTAAATCAGCAGCCCCAACTATTTTAAATAGTTTGCGACCATCTAACATAGCTTGTGCGGCTTTTTTACCGTTCTTCATGGTAACAATTTCTACATCGTTGTCAGGAACTTCAACTGACTGACGTGCTTTGACATCGTAAAATTTCATATATGTCACCTCCTTTAGATAATATAATCGTTAATGAATTACAGTCGGGTGCTTAACAGCACCCGACAAATATATTGTGTTAAGTGTCGTGCATAACACCATTACAATATATGCAACTATGTTGCATTAGTCAAGAGCTAAATAGAGTATAATAATGATATGGATAAAGTAAAAAAATATTTTAAAAAAACCGAGCCATTAATCTAGCAACTCTTTTTAGACAATCCGATTGAGGATTTAGTAAAGTGAGAGAACTTA
>CAYTXH010000015.1:0-4664 GCA_964441115.1 uncultured Gammaproteobacteria bacterium
TTAAAAGGTATTTTTCATTAATTGTTTCTGGAATCCAATGAATTAAATACCCAACTAAGATTACCGAAAACACTAAGGCGTAACCTTGAATGATATTGAAAGTCAATGCCCCTCCAAAATGATTAGTAATTCTATCAAAAATTAAACTAACGGTATCTAAACTGTCACTTCTAAAAAAGATACGTGTAAAACTAATAAATGCTAATGTGATAAAAACCATCATCCCTTTCACAACAAATGAATTAGAATCTTTAAACGGAGAAATTTTTTGCCATAACTTATGTACGACTAATCCTAAGCCATTTAAACCACCCCAAATAATAAATAACAACGCTACTCCCCCAATTAAACTCAACCCCATACCATAAATATCACTGGCAAATTGTAATGGATTACTAGCATTAATACAGCCTAAATCTGTCTGAACTGCGTTTGGGGGACAAGCAGCTTGAACCACTCCAAATGGCATCACCAGCACCACAAGCAATAATATCAATCCAAAAATTATTTTACCCATATACTACCCACTCCTAACACTACTTGTAAGGTTCTGATAATCGCATAAGACATCACTACCACCACTAAACCAATTATCGAAAAAGTCAGTGTCCGTTTCGCCTGACTAACTTTATATTCATCCCCTCCTGAAGTAATAAATTTGATTCCACCTAAAATTATAAAAATCACTGCACTAATACCAGCAAAAGCCATAAGAGAAGTAATTAAATTTGGCAAAAAATAATCTTTTAAACAAGCTAAACTAGCAGGCTGATCAACGTCTGTACAATTCATCTATTCTAGCGTAACAATTGAAGCTATGAAAAGCAAGTTTAGCACTCGTGAAAAATGTGAAAACTAATTACAATCTGGATTTTCTAGAGTAGGTTTACAATCGCTAGTTAGTGGATTTTTACTTCCAGCTACATTAAAGATCGTATTTACTATCACAAATGAACCAATCACGACTAATAAGCCTATTATTGCTGCCAAAATATGCTTTCGAGCTGCCTCTACACCCATCTTATCTCCACGAGACATAATGTAGCGAATTCCGCCATACATTAAATAAATTACAGCTAAGAATCCTGCCAAAGGAAACATATAATTGATAATAAGTTTTGGCAAATTGGTTAAATCTCCTTTAGCAGCATAAGGTGGTGGCGTATATTGAGCCAGTACAGGTGATGCGAGTAATAAATAGCCAGCCGAAATCGATGAGGCGATCGCTAAACTTCTGATTTTTTGGGCAGTCATTAAAACAATCAAACCATGTTTTGTTTTAGCTTGTCAAGTCGCTATAATACTTTTATGCATCTGCCAACCGCTAATGGGGGTTATATTCGACTGATCTTTCTGATCATTCTTGCCCCTCTATTATTGTTTTATTTTCTGAAGCCTAGTGCCAGCTCAACACCTATCAATGACCGTCAATGTTTTCTCGACCCGACAGGGCAAACCAAAACGGTCAATTATCAAAGCAACACTTACCGAATTATCAGTGCCAATAGTCCTGTCATTCGTGCCGAAATTTTTGTTATCCCCCAAGGCACTACCGATAGTCGGTATATCCCTGGTAGCAATCACCACCTCAAACCAGTCGGCCAGGTAATAACCCCAGAGACTAATCGTCCCCATGACGTTTATCTGCCTATTATTGAAAACGGTCAACCTCAGATTGAAACTTGGAAAACCCCCGCCGCTCAAGGAGTAGAAAATTTACTTTATGTCGACATTACACCAGATACTTCCAGTCCTGTTGATGGTTATATGTATTTTGACATCTATATTAAAGAAGGGACTCCCATCCCACCCTTTATCCTCGATTATTGTAGCGCCAATGGGGCGTATCCTTACCGATCACTTAGTTTTTTAACCAACTCGCTTAATCCTCATGATCCACCAAGTGAATTAAGCCGACAAAACCCTGATCAAATCTATAGTTTAAATGATCGAACTCCAGCTATGGCAGAAAATAAAACTTATTACTTATTTAGTTATGAAGGTATTCCAGCAAATCCAGATATTTTTCCCAAATGGCTCAGCTGGAGTGTCACCTACAATTTCCCTCACGGTGATATGGAAATTAAATCTACTGGTAAAAAATACAAACTATATTACAACGCTGCCTCAATTATCGACTATGTCGCAGTTGTCGACCAAGATCCAGCCAGTCCATATAACCGAATTGCTTTTAAGTATGTCACCAAAGATTATATCGATCCGGAAAACTTCCAAGGCAAAGATATGAATACTAATCCTACTGCGACTAATAGTCTTCAGCTCAAAACTTTTAGTATCAGAACAATCTACCCGTGGGGTTGGTGGAGCCCAGAATGCAAACCAGCAATTTATCTTTACCCATCTCAAACTTCCACTGTCAATGTTAAAGTTGATCCAGTGGGTTTCTTAACTTATACAGATCCACTCTATCCGGTTGATAGCGGCTGGACAGTTACTAGCCATCCAGATGGCAAAATTGATTACCAAGGCAAAACTTATCCTTATCTTTATTATGAATCAAAAATTAACGACCAGGCCATCAAGATTCCTCAAGCTGGCTATGTTAGAAAATATCATCAGCTCCCCCAACTATACGATCAAATTTTACCCCAACTTGGTTTAAATAGTCAGGAAATCACCGATTACAAGGACTACTGGGAAAAACATCTACCCCAGGCTGCTTATTATTTTGTAGGAATTATGTCTGAAGAAAATATTAATCAGATCGAGCCATTGACCATCACTCCATCGCCTGACAGCACCATTCGTGTTCGCTTATATTATCAACCTCTAGATCAACCTCATTGGGTACCAGAACCCATTTTAACTAGCAAACCACGCCAAGGATTTAGTGTTGTAGAGTGGGGCGGAATGGTTAAAACTGATTTATCGCATCCTTTCACTTGTTCACAGTGAGTTTACCGAATTGTTCGCAATGAATCCTTTAAGCTAATAGAAAAAAAGTAAATATTTAGTCAGCAGATAGAAAGCTAGAATCAAGATTGTTTTTTAACCTCCGACTATTTACTAACACTTCCTAATCCTAATACCCCTAAAACTGTATTCACTATTACATATGCTCCTATGACCACCACCAAACCGATTATTGCATATAGCAATCGCTGTTTAGCTGCCGATACTCTACTTGGATCACCTTGAGAAGTAATATATTGAATTCCCGACCATAACACATAAATCACTGCCAAAACCCCAGCAACAATGAATAACCAATTAATACCTAGCTTCAATAATCTATCCTGAGCTTGATCGGCACTAGCTAAAGCCGAAGGTATACTACTTGGTAAAGTTGCAGACTCAGATGAACCGGGCACTTTAAATCCTTGCACCTAATTTACTCCATTCCCATTAGTACCATCTAAGATTACTGGAGCTGTTGGTTCAACAGAATGAGGCAACATTGACAATAAATTACCAGCTGGTTGAGTAACTGCCGGCTCTGGTGTTAGAACTGTTGGATTAACTGCTGTCGCAGGCGTCAAAATGGCTTGATTAGTTTCAGGTGAAGTCATTACTGGCTGTTCAACACCCATCAAGCTGGGATTAGCTGGTGGAAACGCGGTTTGATCGTTGGATATAGCCACTGACTGCTGACTCCCTGGTAACTCGCCACTGACAACCGACTCCAGACTACCTGGCTGTTGACTGTTGACTGCCGATTGCTGAATCTCTTTCACAAAACTATACCGATCTTCAGCCGCTACATAATCTATCATAATAATATCTCCAGGTTTAAAAGTCTGATTAATCAGATAAATTGCTATTGGATTCTCAATCACTCTTTGAACTAATCTTCTCAAAGGTCTAGCCCCATAAACTGGATCATATCCTTCTTTTGCCAATTGCGCCAATGCCCCGTCCGATACCTTGATCTCGATATTTTGTTCTTTGAGCATTTTACCGGTACTTATAAGTTGTAACTTCGCAATCGCTAACATATTTTCTTGAGTTAACGGTTCGAAAGTTACTACTTCATCAAATCGATTTATTAACTCTGGGCGGAAGAATTTCAACAATTCATCCATCAATATCTTCTGTAGATCTTTATAAACTTGTTCTTTGGTTTGTGGACCAATCGGCTGAGGTGTTTGACTATTAGGTTCGACTCCGACTAATTGGGTATTAGAAACAGCCGTTGTCTCTCCTTGAGAAACTACATCCAAACCTTGATTGTCAGATGTCGGGATTTCTAATGCAGCTCCTGCTGCTTGTTCGTTAGATGAAACAGCGGCATCTGCCTGAACGATAACCGGAGATTGCATACTCGCCGCAGACAACTTCTGTTGTATTAAATTACTTCCGATATTAGAGGTGGCTATCACAACAGTATTCTTAAATGAAACAGTATTTCCTTTATTGTCCGTTAAACGACCATCTTCTAGGAGTTGCAACATAATATTAAAAACATCCGGGTGAGCTTTTTCGATTTCATCAAGTAAAACTATTGAATATGGCTTAGTCCGAACTGCTTCCGTTAACTGGCCACCTTCTTCATAACCTACATATCCCGGAGGAGCTCCTACCAATTTAGCTACTTCATGCTTCTCCATATATTCAGACATATCCAAACGAATCATCGCATCTGGCTTACCAAACAAAATCTCGGCAATCACTTTTGCCAATTCTGTTTTACCGGTTCCGGTTGG
>CAYTXH010000015.1:4674-9006 GCA_964441115.1 uncultured Gammaproteobacteria bacterium
AACAAAATATAAATGAAGCAATTGGCCTATTAGCATTAGCCAAACCAATTCGGCCTCTTCTAATCGCTTCAGCCACAGACTTAACTGCCGGATCATGATTAATAAATTTCTCATGAATCAGATCCTCCATATGCAGCAATTTTTCACCTTCTTTTTCAGTTAACTTAGTAATCGGAATACCCGTCCAGCGTGAAACAACATTCTGAATATCTTCAGGGCGGATTTGAACATCGGTTCTCTTACCTGCCGCCTGCGCTAATTTAACTTCAGCTGCAGCCTCATCCATTAAATCAATCGCTTTGTCTGGCAAAAATCTTTCCCCAATATATCTTTTTGATAAGTGAACTGCCGCCAGAATTGAGTCCGGCAAAAATGTCACCCGGTGAAACTTCTCATATTTTGGTTGTAAAATCTTAATCATCTCAACAGCCACTTCTTCAACCGGTTCTTCGCAAAAGATAGGTTGGAAACGTCGTTCAAACGCTCTATCTTTTTCAAAATACTTTCGAAATTCAGAAGTAGTTGTTGCTCCAATAATTTGTATCTGACCGCGTCCTAAATAAGGTTTGATGATATTTGAAGCATCCATTGTTCCATCACTAGCACCAGCCCCCATCAGTGTATGGATCTCATCAATAAATAATATTATTTGCCCACTGGACATCATCACCTCTTTAATAACATTATTTAATCGCTCTTCAAATTCCCCCCGGTGACTAGCACCAGCAACCAAAGAAGAAACATCTAATTGGATAATCTTTTTATTAGCTAAATCAGGAGACACTTTTCCATCCGCAATCAATTGAGCTAATCCTTCCACAATCGCGGTTTTACCCACACCTGGTTCACCAATCACAATTGGATTATTTTTGGTTCTCCTAAGTAAAATATGAACTAAACGTTCTACTTCTTTCTCTCTACCTGTTACTGGATCTAATTGACCAGCTTTTGCCTTCTCAACTAAATCAGAACCATATTTTGCTAATACTGATTTTTTTCCAGTTTTAAATTCTGGAGATTTAGACAATCGTTCTTCGATTTTAGTCCGGTCAACACCCTGATGTGATAAGTTGGCTGTAACACTAACACTTTTCGTGAATAGCGCCAATAAAATATCTTCTGGTGTTACAAAATCCACTGCTCGTCCTTGGGCTTGGGTATAGCTTTCTTCTAAAATTTGTTTAGTATCATCAGCCAAAATCGGCTCACCAGCAAAACCTCCGGGTGGTAATGACTGTAATTCACGGGTTAAAGCGGCTAAATCTAAGGTAAAATCCTGCATTATCTTCAATACTTCCCGATCAGCCAATAAACCAAACAAAAGTTGTTCTGGATCAATTGTTTGACGACTTAGTCTTTTTGCTTCTCCATAAGCAGTCGCAATCACTTGAGATGAACGTTGATCTAAATGAGACAAAATAGTCATATCCTGACTAGCTAATGGGTCAACCGGCGCTGGAGCATTAACCGCCTGTGCAGGAGAAACTGCCTGATTCGGATCGTTATAAATTGGGGCGGTTTGAGCTGGCGACAACTGATCAGCACCTGCCACTATCTGCTGTCCACTGTATGCTGGCGTTGGGACACCCGAAACTGCCATCATGGCTGCAGGTGAACCTGGAACTGGCTGATTAGGAACTTGATTTGGATCAACCACAGTTGCGTTAGAGTTAACTACTGGCATCATCGGAGCTTGAGGCGGAACTTGATTATTCACATCTGTTGCCATGGGAACAGGCTGATTAGGATCAGGTGTTTGATTTGCAGTTGTACGTTGAAAAATTGAGTTTAATAAAGCCATGGGCAGGACCTTCTAGATTATCATACCAAAATTAGACTAA
The DNA here is from genome assembly GCA_964441115.1 of uncultured Gammaproteobacteria bacterium. Lineage (GTDB taxonomy): Bacteria > Patescibacteriota > Microgenomatia > Daviesbacterales > UBA10151 > CAYTXH01. The sequence continues at coordinate 6,516 of CAYTXH010000015.1, forward strand.
AAATTAACCAATCAGTATTGCATTAGTTACCAGAATTTGCCGATTCTGTGGATTCACAAGCTTGATCGTTACATGCTCTTGATTCAGTATTACCATCACCACCCGAACAATTACTTCCACCATGAGCTGGAGAAGGATTATTACAAGATCTTGATTGAGTACCACCACCACAAGATTTTGAGCAACTACCCCAATCCGACCATCCACCATTGATAGGTGCCGGTGTAGGAGTTGGTGTCGGCTCCGGTGTTGATGTCGCATCCGGAGTGGGTGTTGGTGTAGGAGTAGGCGTCGGAGTTGCTGTTGGGCTAGGTGTAGGAGTCGGGGTAGGCGTTGCACTTGGGGAAGGTGTCGGCGTCTTTAAGGGAGTCTGCGGCCCAGCCATTACAGGTTGTTTGGGTGGTGCCTTTTGTTGAGCAGATAATACCTGACCAAGTTGTGACAAACCACCAATTTCCCCTTTTTGGGTGGAATTAGGATCATCAATTTTCGGACCCACTAAGCTAAAAAGCCATAAAATAATTCCAAATGCAATCGATACCAAAATAAATATCAAGGCAATAGTTAGTTTGTGCTCGGACACCCGCCATTCAATAGCTTTTATATTTGTATCAGCTTGGTTTATATTTGATTCCATATTTATTTATTCAATTTATTATAATACCCATATGTCAGACCAATCGACAGACCAGCTACCACCTCAATTTATCGAAAAGCTTAAAACGATCTATCCAAATCAATTGACTGATATTATTTCAGCTATGTCAAAACCAACCTCAATATCCTTCCGCATCAACCCACTACAAAGTCCAACTTCAGTAATATATCAACAACTCATCGACGACAATATCCAAATACTTCCAATTGACCACTTCCCCAACACCTACTTACTTATGAATAATTCCAAAAAAGATTTAACTGAATCAATCTATTTCCAAAAAGGACACATCTACCTACAAAATCTATCTAGTATGTTACCTGCTTTAGCCTTAGACCCACAACCTACAGATTTGGTCTTAGATTTAGCAGCAGCTCCTGGATCCAAAACTTCCCAAATTGCCAGTTTAATGAATAACCAAGGATTAATTATCGCCAATGATCTCAGCAAATCGCGTATATACCAGCTAGCCAGAGTATTAAATCAAGCTGGTGTTACCAATACTAAGACCTCGTTATTTCCTGGAGAAAAAATCTGGCAACGCTATCCGGACTATTTTGATAAAGTCTTGGTCGATGCCCCCTGCAGCATGGAAGGTATGTTTAAAACATATGACCCGCCTAGCTTTACACATTGGTCTCATAAAAAAGTAAAATTGTTATCACAAAGACAAAAATATCTCCTACGCTCTGCTGTTAGTGCAACCAAATCAGGTGGGACCATCATCTACTCAACCTGCACGATATCTCCTGAAGAAAATGAACTTGTGGTTGACTGGATTCTAAAAAAATGCCCAGAGGTAACACTCCAACCTCTAAACATAGACTTTGCTCCTATTACCCCAGGACTAACCCAGTGGGGTAAACACCAACTTGATCCCCAACTATCATTAACCGGGCGAATAATACCTGATGATAAATACGAAGCCTTCTTCATCGCCAAGTTGCTTAAAAAATAAGTGTTGTTTACTAATGATTATTTGCTATTCCACTCATAAACTATTGATTTAGTTACTAATCCTCGATAATATAAATTTATGTCCTTAACAGGTGCTATTTTACATTTAGCTGTCAGCGCTTTCGCTTTAGTAATCACTGCTTATTTAATTCCTGGGATTAGTGTTAACTCCTTTGTTACTGCTTTAATAGCAGCTTTTGTTTTGGGTATCGTAAATGCTGTTGTTAAACCACTAGTATTACTCTTAACTCTACCGATTAATATTATCACTCTTGGTTTATTTACATTTATTATCAATGCCATCATGCTCTGGCTAACAACTAAAATAGTTCCTGGTTTCGAGATTTCTGGCTTCATAGCAGCAATATTAGGCGCCATCTTCTTATCAGCAATCTCAACTATTCTTCATGCGCTGACCGAACCATGGGTCAAAAATTAGCTACCTCTGTTAGCTGGAAACCAATCCTATTTTGGTTATCTTCGTTAGTCATAATTATTCTCCTCGGTATTTTTTTTACCATCCAACCATCAAACAATCGACATTGGGAAACCGGAATGGAGAAGCTAACTGAAATTGAAATCAACGAAGATCAGTTAATGGTTAAGAATCTACGTGACTTTCAATATGATCAATCAGGTATTAAGAGTTTCTCTTATATTAGTCAAAACTATCAGTTTAGTGATATCAAACAAGTCTGGCTAGTCGTTGAACCCTTCACCCAACATCGTCAAATTGCCCACACTTATTTTATATTTGATTTTCATCATCACTCACCAATTGCTATCTCCGTCGAATCCAGACGGGAAAAAGGCGAAGACTACCATCCATTCCTCGGAGTTTTCAAAAAATATGAATTAATCTATATTTGGAGCACT
>CAYTXH010000015.1:9016-15684 GCA_964441115.1 uncultured Gammaproteobacteria bacterium
ATATGTATCCATTAGTGATCTCTCCAAATTCTGCCTCGAAACTACTTCGTCAACTTGCGGAAACGACTCAACTACTTCAAACTCAGCCACGGTTTTATCACACCTTATTCAGCAACTGTACCAATGAATTAGCCAAAGCTGCCAATAAGGTCAAAGCCAATTCAGTCCCTTGGAACTGGGCATATATCTTTCCTGGTTATACTGCCGAAGAGCTCTATCGACTCAAATTAATTCCTACAGATCAACCTCTAGAACAAATCACCGCTCGATATGCTATTCACCAAACTGTTGCCAATATATATCAAGAAAAAAACTTCTCAGAACTACTCAGACAGTATTTAAATAAATAGTTGCATCGCTTGGTATTTCCAGCTACCATGTATTTAATATGTTTTGGTTCTGGAAAAAGAAATCGGATCAACCTGCCGCGCCGAGTATCCCTAGTAACGGTTATAAAATTCTGATTGCCGAAGATGAACCAGTACTAAGAGATAGCCTTATCACTACTTTTAAAAACGCTGGTTTTGAAGTCAGTGCAGCAGCTGATGGTGAACAAGCTATTCAACTTGCAACATCATTTAAACCAAATATTGTTTTATTAGATATTTACATGCCTAAATATGACGGATTAGCGGTATTAACTCAGTACAAACAAGATCCCAACTTACAGACAGTCCCAGTGTTAATGCTCACTAATGATGCTAGTTCCTCAAAAATGTTAGCAGCCCAACAACAAGGATCTGCGGGGTATCTCATAAAATCCAATACTGAATTAAGCGAAGTTCTTGCTAGAGTTAAATCAACTCTTAACATCTAAACTAAACTAACTTCACCTTGATGTGCCGGAGATCCTGATAAAGGTAACTCAAACCAAAAATTGCTTCCTTGGTTTTCGACTGATTCAAAACCGATCTTACCCCCTGATTTTTCAATAATCTCCTTGGCTAAATATAATCCTAAACCTGTTCCATCTGGAACATCTTTGACAATATTATCTGCTCTGAAAAATCTACTGAAAATTCTCGATTGCTGATCTCTAGGAATTCCAAATCCTTGATCTTCTACAATCACTTTTATAGATTCATTTTGACGACTCAATGATATCTTAATTTCTTTTCCATCAGGGGTATATTTTATTGCGTTACTTAAAAAGTTACTAATTACTTCTCTAATTAATTTTTTATCAATTGAGATTTCAGGAATTCCATCCTCAAATTCAGTCTTTAGTTTTAAATGTTTTTGCTCTAAGCGTCGGTGATAGTTTTCAATAACAGTTCTAATCAAGCTAATTAAATCCGTGGATTCAGGAATTACCGACAAACGTCCTGACTCCATTCGACTGATATCTAAGAGAGCATTCACCAGTTCGATCATTCGCTCATTAGATGCATCAATCCTTGAGAGATACCCCATCTGTTCATCAGATAAATGCCCCACACTACCAGTTTTTAACAACTCAATCTGCCACTTAATCGCTGACAATGGCGTTCTCAACTGATGTGATGCCAATGAAACGAAGTCAGTTTTCATCTGATCAACTGCTTTTTGTTGTGTAATATCCAAAACCGTACCTAAAAATCCTTCTATCTGACCATCAATTTTTAATTTAATTCTGGCTTGTCCCAACATCCAAGAGATCTTACCGTCAGGACGAATAAATCTAAATTCAACACTTAAAGGTTGATGATTTTTTAATGAACTTTCCCACTCTGCAAACACATGTTCTTTATCCTCACTAAATATTGCATTTTGCCAACCATCACCTAAATTTTCTTCTAAACTTAAACCAGTTAGCTGAATCCATTGTTCATTTACATAGGTACATTTGCCCTCCTGATCTGCTTCAAAAATTCCCACCGGAGCCTGATCGGCTAAAGTCAAAAATCTTTGCTGACTATCTTTCAATCTATCTTGAAACAACTGTTGTTGAAATGCATTGGAGACAATTCCCGCCATAGATTCTAATAATGCGACTTCTGAAGGGTTCCACTGACGAACTTTTACACATTCATCAAAACCTATAAAACCAAAAAACTTTTGTTCTACAATCAATGGCAATATTAATATAGAAATTATTCCCTGAGGTTGTAAAACCTGATAGATATCCTCTGGCAATTTACTAATATCAATCGAAAATATTCTCCCCTCACTTTCCAGTAATTTAGGAAACGAAGGAATAGACGTGTAAGGGATGTTTTTTAGTTGATCAATTTGTGGGGCAATATTTTGGTTACACCATTCATAAGTATTAGAAGTTTGTAAACCATCCCCACTATTCTCAAATATATATACCCGACTTACTCCTAAATATTGCCCAATTTTATTTATGACTTCTTGAACTGAACTATCAAACTTATCTGCTGCTGTTAACAATTGAGATACCTGTGCAATTAACTTCTGCTGATTCAGATCGTCCAATAACCAACCTTGTTGTTGATCTGTCTCTACTAAACGACTGACAAACTGCCCCATCAATTTTATAAAAGCTAGATCTGATTCACCAAATGGCTTCTGTCTAGACTGAGAAGAAGAAAATGTTAAAGTTCCATATGTCTTACCACTAACTTTAAATAACAACCCAATAAAAGATTCAAACTTCAACGGTGGCTCGAATTGATTATTTGAATATTCGGATTGTCTTAAACTATCAATAGTAATAAATTCTCGCTGATCAGATAACAAGCTTAGACTGGTTTTTAATAATTCTCCGCTTTGATCCACCACCAAATTATCTGATTTACCTACAAAATAATTGACTATATAACGATCATCAGTAACCTTAGTAATTAATCCTAATTCAGTACTTAATAACTCATTACCTAGTTCTAATAACTTCCTAATCAGATCACTACTACTGGCTCCAGCAATCTGACTAGTTTCATATAACCGTCTTATTTGTGTCGCCAAAGTTTCCGCTTGTTTCTTGGCTAAAGTTGAAACAGTCACATCAGTTGCATAAATCCGCACTTCTCTCGGATTTTCTATATAAACAACTGCTTGTTGATAACTTTTCCCCTCAACCTCAATCTGTAAATCAACAACACTATTTGTAGTTAATCTACCTTCAGATAAATATTGACCTACCAAGTTCAAAAAGGGATGATCCAATCTTCGCTCTGCTAAATCAGGAAACAAAACTCTAGCGGACTGATTTAAAACTATTTCACTACTATCAGGAAAAAAACTAACAACTGGATTAGGATTAGTCTCTGGGACAGACAATTGGGCAGATTCAGACATTACCTTATTATTATTTCATCTATTCTCATTTAAGCCAACCCAAGAGATTATCGTCTTAACATATCGGATAATCCATCTTCCAAACTGTATTCAGGCTGCCAACTCAAACATTTTTTTGCAAGACTATTATCTAAACAGCTACGGTAGATATCACCTGTTCTAAAATCTTCAAATACTGGAGTAGCATCTATTTCTAATATCTTAGCAATTAGTTTATGCAGCTTTAAGTTTGAGACTTCCTGACAAGTTGAAATATTAAATACCCCCGATTTACGATATTTGGCAGCCTTTATATAAGCCTCAACGACATCTTTAACATATACATAATCTCTTGTATTACTACCGTCACCGTAAATAATAGTTGGTAAAGTCTTTTTTAAACGACTAGAAAATATTGATACAACACCACCTTCGCTTTTACTACTTTGTCGCGGTCCATAAACATTAGACTTTCTTAAGCTTACCCCTGAAAAACCATATTTGGAACTAAAATAAGCTACGTAATCTTCAAAAACCTTTTTCGTCAGACCATAATCAGATAAAGGTTTTCCGTCGATACTCTCTTCAATAGGTAATAACTTAACCGGCAAATCACCATAGACGGCCGCAGAACTAGCAAAGATAAAACTTCTTAGTTTTTCACATTTAGTCGCAGCTTCCAATAGATTATATCCACCGACCAAATTAATCTGGTGACATTTTGCTGGATTTTTTACTGATTCTTTAACACTCGAAAATGCCGCTAAGTGATAGATTATTTCTGGCGATATTTTTGCGACTAATTTAGACAATTTAACTCTATCAAGTAAATCAATTTCTCTAAAAGTAGCCTTTGAGTTTAGGTTAGATTTTTTGCCAGTACTAAGATTATCTAGTACCACCACCTCATGCCCGATCTCTATTAATCTATCTTGAAGATGGGAACCTATAAAACCAGCTCCACCTGTTAATAATACGACTGCCATACCGGCTATAATAAGTCATACTAAAGCCAAGCACAAGAATCATTTGGATTATAACTAAGACAATTAATCTACACCTAAAAAGAAAGTACTTCCCTGCTCAAATAACATCATATGTCGGCAATTTTTACAGATATAAACATCAGCTTTATAATCAGTGAGCCTTAATAAACCATACTTTGGTAAAACGATAGTATCGGTTTCAAATTCTTTTCCCTGACAGACCGGACATATTAATTTTTTATTAGAATTTCCAGGCATCTTAATTAGGATAATGACACTTCTTATATTTTTTGCCACTTTCACACCAGCAAGGGTCATTCCGACCTAACTTTGGGTGAGCACTTACTGAGTTTCCATTATCTCCAAATACTTGTTCTATCGGTTCCTGACCAGGTCTTTCAATCATTACCCGAGTTGGAGTACCATCACTTTCTTCAGTTCTAGAATCAGAGTTCTGACTATCTTCTGGTCGTTCTATATTCACTTTTGCATCAGGACTAGTTTCAATTTCAGATTCTAGGTCTGCCACTAACTGATCTAAATCTAAAGCTTCTTGATGTTGTTCTTGAATTACTGGAGTCATTGAGATTGGTTGAGCATTTGGAACAGAAACTTTATAAATGCGATGTACAATCTGGCTATCAATACTTTGCATTAGCTTATCGAACAAATCAAAGGCTTCTCGCTTGTATTCAACCAATGGATCACGTTGAGCATAGGCTCTTAAATTAATACCGCTTCTTAAATCATCAACTGTATCTAAATGCTCCACCCACAATTCATCCATAGTTTGCAGATAAATCATAGTTTCAATCAATCTAGATCCCTCTGCACCTATTTGCTTCTCTTTTTGGTTATATAGATCAACTGCTAAATTACTCAAAAACTCTTCGATTTTTGTCGAATCATCAATCTGTTGAACCTGATTTAAAATTTGTTTTTTACTAACGTCATCAAACGGTACAATCAAACTAAATTCATCAATAATTTTGTTTAAATCAATAGATTCCAAGCTATTAACCGAAACAATTGCTTGGATTTCCGCTTTTACTTTATCCAAAATTTCATTTTTTAGACCTTCACCAGAGTTCTCTTTATTATCAACAAGCTGCAAAATTTGTTGCCTGACTCCATAGATAATTTTTCTCTGTTGATTCATCACATCATCGTATTCAACAGTATGTTTTCGAATATCAAAATTATGTCCTTCGACCTTTTTCTGAGCTCCTTCTAAAGCCCGAGAAACCAAAGGATTCTCAATCGGCATATCTTCTGGCACTTTTAAGAAATTCATCATCTTAGCCACCTGTTCTCCACCGAAAATACGCATTAAATCATCTTCTAACGACACAAAAAACTTACTTGCACCTGGGTCACCTTGTCGTCCAGAACGACCTCGCAACTGATTATCTATCCGCCTAGATTCATGTCTTTCTGTTCCAATCACATACAAACCACCCAGTTTATCAACTCCTTCACCTAATTTAATATCAACACCTCGACCAGCCAAATTAGTTGCTACAGTGACTGCCCCTTTTTGTCCAGCATCAGCAATAATTTCTGCTTCTCTCTCATGATTTTTAGCATTCAATAAAGCATGGGAAATCTTTTTTCTTTTCAGAAGATCGGATAAAAATTCATTTTTTTCAATCGAGGTAGTTCCAACTAATACTGGCTGACCACTTTCGTGGATTTTAGCTATTTCTTCCGCAACAGCACTATATTTAGCCGATTGGGTTTTATAAATTGCATCTGCATGATCTTTTCTTAACATCGGTCGATGTGTTGGAATAACGACTACTTCGAGTTTGTAGATCTTAAAGAATTCCTCAGCTTCAGTTGCCGCCGTTCCAGTCATACCCGCTAGTTTTTCATACATTCGGAAATAGTTTTGGAACGAAATTGTCGCCATGGTTTTTGATTCCTGTTGAATTGCTACACCTTCCTTAGCCTCAATCGCCTGATGTAAACCTTCTGAATACCGTCGACCTGGCATCAAGCGCCCTGTAAATTCATCAACTATAATTACTTCGCCCCCTTGAACCACATAATCACGATCTTTTTGTAACAAAGTTCGGGCTTTTAACGCTTCTTCAAGATGATGTAATTTTGAAAAATCGTTTTCGTAAAGGTTATCAACACCTAATAATTTTTCAATTTTCACAATTGCAGCATCTGTTAAATGACTTGTCCTTAACTTTTCATCAACCACAAAATCATCTGGCTGCAAAGCTTCAATAATTTTCGCAAATTTTAGATATTTTTGAGTTGGCTCATTCGCCGGAGAAGAAATAATTAAAGGCGTTCTTGCCTCATCAATTAAAATCGAATCTACCTCATCTACAATTGCAAAATAATGACCTCTTTGTACCTGATGGTCTAAACTAGTCGCCATGTTATCTCGCAAATAGTCAAAACCAAATTCATTGTTTGTACCATAAGTAATATCTGCTTGATAAGCTT